>JAZLIC010000067.1:0-2435 GCA_045617225.1 Clostridia bacterium | reverse complement strand
CCTGCCCTACGATGTCTTAAAACTTAAAAAAGCGACCGAAAAGGTCGCTTTTTTATCTATATGACTTATATCCCAAAAGTTCTATCTTGCTTGTCATCATATCGGGCGTTACCTCCCACTTCTTTGCATAATCGGTGGAGAGGTATTTTTTATTATCATCGGCAAAGACTGTCACGATTGTCGCATCGCTTGGCAGTTCTTCTGACTTCATAATTGCACCGAGCAGGTTTGCACCCGAGGAGATACCCACGCCCAAGCCAAGCTTTTTAGAGAGCATCTGCGACATAACGATTGAATCAACATCATCTACTGCCACAACTTCATCAAGCTCATCTAAATGAACAATGGGCGGTATAAACTCGTCGGATATGCCCTGTATCTTATGGTTGCCGGTCTTATAGCCGGTAGAAAGCGTCGGTGAATTTTTAGGTTCCAGCGGATACACCTTTGCAGATGGGTTTACCGCCTTAAATGCCCTGCCGAGTCCGACAATCGTGCCGCCCGTACCAACGCCGGCTACAACTGCATCAGGAGTTCTGCCGAGATTACTCAGCTGACGGATAATCTCCGCCCCGGTATCTTCTATATGGGCATTTACATTATCTTCATTAGAGAACTGACGTGGTAGAAAAACGCCGCCCTTTTTATAAAGCTCCTCCGTCTTTGCGATAGAGCCTAAAAAGCCGCCCTCCTCCTTAGATACAAGACGCACCTCCGCACCAAAGCTCTCCATAATGAGGACTCTCTCACGGCTCATCCAATCGGGCATATATATAACCGTAGGATGACCTATACGTGCGGCTATCGCACAAAACGATATGCCGGTGTTTCCGCTTGTTGCTTCAACAATGGTGTCACCGTCTTTAAGCTCGCCGGTTTCATACGCCTTTTTTAAGATATACAAAGCAACTCTGTCCTTGATGCTTCCGGATAGGTTGAAATACTCTGCCTTGGCAAAAATCTTTTTAGGCTTGCCATCATAAAGTAAATCAATCTCTATCAGCGGCGTGTTTGAAATTAAGCCTTTAAGGCTATCAAATTTATCTATCATTTATATACCCCTATCTTAAAAATAACACTCTATATTATATAATATATATATTCAAATTTCAAGTACGCTGACACAATTTAATCAAAATTCTTTAATTCGACTTGAAAATCACATTACTTTGTAGTATATTATTTATGAGGTGAGAGTATTGAAAAAAAGAACAGCTTTGAAGGACAGAACTATCCCGGACTACACTCGCGGAGAGGAAATTATGAATATGGTAACGCATATTTTCGGCGGTGCACTCGGCATTGTTGCGGTTGTTTTGTGCGTTATTTTTGCCGCAATACATAAAAATGTTTACGGAGTTGTGAGCGGTGCAATCTTTGGCGGAACTATGATTATTCTTTATTCAATGTCAAGTATATACCATGGTCTCAGCCCTCGCCTTATGGCAAAAAAGGTCTTTCAGGTTATTGACCATTGCTCAATATTTTTGCTTATCGCAGGCACCGTTACACCTATTGCCCTTTGTACTATCCGTGAGTTTAACACCGCATTTGGGTGGTCAATTTTCGGTGTAGTATGGGCTGCGGCCGCTCTCGGCATAACCTTAAATGCCATTGACCTCAAAAAATATGCCGTATTTTCTATGATATGCTACCTCTTGATGGGTTGGTGTTGCATTGTAGCCGTCAAATTCCTGATAACAGGTCTTGGCATAGGCGGAATGGTTTTCTTGCTTACCGGCGGTATTGTTTATACAATCGGTGCAATCCTTTACGGACTCGGCAAAAAGAAAAGGTATATACATTCCGTGTTCCATATTTTTGTCTGCATAGGAAGTTTCCTGCATTTTATGTGTATACTCTTATATATCATGTAATTAAAAGGGGCTCCGAAATTCGGAGCCTCTTTCTTTATATTCCTTCTTCGGTTTTATACTTATCTATGACACCCTTCACGGTTTCCATTGCAGGACCGCCGATTAGCTTTCGTTGGTTTACACAAGTTGTAAGTGAGATAGCGTCATATATATCCTCCTCAAATAATTCGGAGAAGTTTTTAAACTCGTCTACGCTCAGTGCATCAATGACTGTATCGTTTTCAATACAATATGCAACCATTTTGCCTACAACCGCATGTGCATCTCTGAACGGTAAGCCGTGCTTTACCAAATAGTCCGCAACATCTGTTGCATTTGTAAAACCGCCCTTTGCACCTTGAAGCATCGCATCACGGCGCACATTCATAGTGCCAATCATATTTGCAAAAACAGGGAGGCACATACGCACCGTATCTATTGCATCGAAAATCTGTTCTTTATCCTCCTGCATATCTTTGTTATAGGCAAGGGGAAGTCCCTTCATCATTGTCAGCAGTCCTTGAAGCGAGCCGTAAACCCTGCCCGTCTTACCACGCACAAGCTCTGCGACATCAGGGT
>JAZLIC010000066.1:0-8350 GCA_045617225.1 Clostridia bacterium | reverse complement strand
TTTTCCCTTGACCTTCAAGACGTGATATATCATCTTCATAAGGTGAAATATCAATGCCTGCGCTTTGGATTAAAGCACGATTACCGATGAAAAACTCTCTGCCGTCGATTTTTCCGCTGACGCCCATTCCTATATGCACCTTAAAATCCGTTACAACGGGCAGAGCTTTATTCATAGCCTTTGAATGTTCGTAAATCGCAATTCCAAGCGGATGCTCGGACAGGCTTTCGATACTACCTGCTATTTCAAGCAGTTTTGAGGTGTCGCCATCTAACGCGTATATATCGGTTACGGCAGGACTTCCGTTGGTTAGTGTGCCTGTTTTGTCAAGAATGACCGTATCAACCTTGTGTGCGTTTTCAAGTGTTGCACCACTTTTTATAAGGATACCTGCTTTTGCACCGACACCCGTACCGACCATTATGGCGGTAGGAGTAGCAAGCCCAAGCGAACAAGGACAGGCAATAACCAAAACCGATACGGCATTTATAAGCGATGTTTCAACAGAGTGTGATACAATCAGCCAACCGATAAATGTAACAAGTGCGATACCCAGAATTGTGGGTACAAATACTGCGGAAACCTTGTCTGCAACCTTTTGGATAGGGGCTTTTTTGCCCTGTGCATTCCTGACAAGGGTGATAATCTGCGACAGTACCGTGCTTTTCCCAACCTCCGATGCCTTTATATAAAAGGCGCCGACCTGATTTATCGTTGCACAAAATACATTGTCGCCGACGCTTTTATCAACAGGCATACTCTCGCCGGTGAGCATAGCTTCGTCAACTGTTCCGCTTCCTTTTACAATTTCACCGTCAACGGGTATTTTTTCGCCTGCTTTTACAAGGATAATATCCCCGGCAGAAACCTCCGCAATGGGAATGATGACCTCTTTTTCATCACGAATTACGGTAGCTGTCTGAGGTTGAAGCTCAATAAGCTTTTTTATGGTGTCGGTGGTCTTTTCTTTTGCGCGTGCCTCTAAGTATTTACCAAGTAAAATCAAGGTGATAATGGTCATAGAGGACTCAAAATAAAGGCCTTCCATACTGCCCGATTTAGTATTTCCGGAAATGATATTGTAAAGACTGAAAAAGTAAGCACAACTTGTACCTAAGGCGACTAAAACATCCATAGACGGACTTTTTGCCCTGATTGCAAGAAAAGCGTGCTTATAAAAGCTATAACCAATCCAAAACTGCACGGGAGTGGCTAAACCTAATTGAAGATACGGATTGTGCAAAAAATGTATGTGAATTCCAATCCAATCTAAAACCATTCCCAAAATCAAGGGAATGGTTAAACAAGCGGAAACAATAAGCCTTAAAATCAACACTTTTGATGCTTTCTTGCTCTTTTCTTCAAGCTTTGTGTCGTATTTTTCTGCTTCAAATCCAAGCTTTTCAATCTTTTGTATAATCGTATCAAGACTTAAAATTTTTTCATCATAATCAATTGCGGCAATCTCAGTTGTGAGGTTCACGGTTACGGAATTTATGCCCTCGGTTTTAGAGAGAACACGCTCAATTCTGCCGCTGCACGCACTGCAAGTCATACCGCCTATTTTAAGCTCAACATTTGACATAACTTTTACCTCGTTTATTTGATGGAAGTAGTATCTGTCGATTGCTCTTTATCTATTCTTTTTTCGTCATAATTTCTTATGATGTCCAAGAGATATGCACCTGCCGAAAATAACATTGTAAAAACGATTATTACGCAAAGCAACAGCTTTACATTTGGCGGCATAAACTTTCCGAAAAGAATAAATGCAACCACTATCGTATAGAAAATAACCGTTGAGGCTTTGCCGTACCAATGCGAATATACAACGATTTTTTTAAGATAGAGTATTCCTCCCGTTATAATCATAGATGCCTCTTTAATTATAACGATAATCAAAAGCCACGGAGGTATAAATTTTGTTACCACCAAGCAAACAACAGAAGTAATTTGCATAAGCTTGTCTACAAGAGGGTCATATATCTTGCCTATGTTTGTAACCATATTGAATTTTCTTGCAATAATTCCGTCAACAATATCTGTCAGTCCCGATAAAAGAAAGATGATTGCAGCAATCGTTAAATTCTGATTTCCTACCATAAAGTAAGCGAAAACGGGAATTAAAAACAATCTTACAGTTGTTAGAATATTAGGTATCATATCTATCCTCCTTGTGACAAAATTAAGTTTCATATATTTATCTAAAATTATATGGATATTTTTCCTAAAAGTCAAGTAGATTTTGAATATTTGGACTATTTGATAAACGGATAACATAAGTTGAATTAGGAGGGATAATATGATAATACATACAGTAAAGAGAGGAGAAACACCAATATCTATCGCTACGCAGTACGGGGTTGAACTTAAATTTTTGCTTAATGATAACGGATTAACTGCGGACACACCTTTGGTAGTAGGGCAGTCTTTGGTGATATTGTTCCCGGATGTTACATATACCGTAAAAAGCGGCGACACTGTTTACAGGATTGCCGAAAACTATGGAATAAGCGTAAAACAAATATATCGGAACAATTATTATCTCAGGGGTAAAAGTGATTTGTCCGTTGGAGATGTGGTGGTAATTTCCTATAAGCAGGAAAAACGCAGGGCGATTGAGGCAAACAGTTATGCCTATACATATATCAGTGATGGATTGCTGCGTGAAGAAGTACCATACCTTACATATCTTGTGCCTTTTACGTATGGAATAAAGGAAAACGGCGAGCTTGTTGACCTGAATGACGAGAAGCTTTTAGAAACAGCAGGCGAATACGGCGTATCGTCGCTTATGCACCTATCCTCACTTACGGAGAGAGGAAATTTCAGTAATGAGCGTGCAAATCTTGTTCTTAATAATTTAGAGGTGCAGAATAAACTTATTGAAGCAATCATAGCGAATATCAGGAAAAAAGGTTATATGGGATTAGATGTTGATTTTGAGTTTATATTTCCTGAGGATAAATATGATTATGCCGCCTTTTTACAGGAACTTAGGATAAGGCTGAATGATTTGGGTTATCCTTTGTATTCTGCACTTGCACCCAAAACCTCCGATACACAACGAGGATTGTTGTACGAGGGGCACGATTATAATATGATAGGCAGTGCGGCAAATAAGGTCTTGCTTATGACCTATGAATGGGGCTATACATATGGGCCGCCAATGGCGGTAGCACCTATAAATCGTGTCCGTGAAGTTGTGGAATATGCAAATACAAGGATTGCATCCTCAAAAATGCTTTTAGGCGTACCGACTTACGGATACGATTGGACATTGCCTTATGAAAGAGGTAATCCGGGTGCGCCGTCAATTTCAGGTGAAGAAGCACTATCCCGTGCGAGAAGGTATGGGGCAGAGATAAATTTTGATGCGACGGCACAGTCGCCGTGGTTTAGATATACTGATGATGACGGAAAACTGCACGAGGTTTGGTTTGAGGACGCAAGAAGTATATTGGCAAAGTTTAACTTAGCAGATGAGTTTGATTTATCGGGATTTGGGTATTGGAACTTAATGCGTCCCTTCCCACAGAATTATACACTTTTGAATAATTTATATGACATAAAGTGATAAAGACTAAAAACGACCTCCTTTTCGCAAGGAGGCCGTTTTGGTTAATTCATTATACTTATAGGATTATCGGCAAAAGCGTTAAGTGCTTGCCTGTGTTTTACAGATGCAACCGACACGGGATAATTTATGATAACCAAGTCATCAAAGTGTGTGGTTTCATAAAAATCCGAAATCTTTAAAGTGTTATTTGAGCCTTCGTAATTAAACTCACGCAAGTCTATTACATAAATATCGGAATAGTTGTTTACCGCCCAGGTTGCAAAGGCATTTCCGTAAGACTCTTTGATAATTGCAAGCTTCCTGCCGCTTTCGTTATTGGTCTTAAAATGGGCAATAGGCACATCGCCTTCGATAAATGCGGCATAAGTGGTAAGTTCGGTATCAACTACCTTTAAATCTCTGAATTTTTCTTTGAGTTTTCCGTCAAAGTAAGCACTACCTTTGACCTCTGCTTTCGGAATAAAGCGTTCCAAAGTGTCGCTTCCGAGAAGAGATGCACCGGCAGTACCTTTTGTAAAGTTTACAAGAGAGCCTCTGTAACCATAAGATGGGTTATTTTCGAAGGAATCAATAGGGTCAATGTTTCCGCCTGCATTGGTGATAAACTCTTTGTATGCGTAATATGCGCCCCTTTGCGTCCAGTGATGGTCTGTCTTAAAAAATAACTGTTCGTCTGCGTGTTCCATAAGCGGTTTGATTGTGTTTATCGGCGTAATACGCAAATCTAAGTTTGCATATACGGTATGCATATATTTTACATAGTTTGGATATAAGTCCTTTGGTGCATAGAATTCCGCCATGTTAGGGACAAGAACACTGTAACAGTTTACATTTTCGGGCAGGCTTTCTGCGATTGCGTTTATAGCATCGGAATATTGAAGTGCCTGTTCTTTTGAAACACCGAGGATTTCCATACCTGTGTCGCCAATTACAGTTACACCATTGTATTTTGCGGCCTCACCGCTTAAACGGTAATCGTCTGTGACCTTAAAGTCTTTAAGGGTGTCACGCACAGAAGGCGAGGTGATAAATACCTTTTTGTTTTTAGGTGCGATTTCAACGCTTGCACCAATGGCGGTTTCCAAAAAATCGAAAGGAATAAAAGTTGTGTGGTCAATTTCCGCAACAGGTTTGCTGAGTGAACATTCACGCCGATTGTTTATAGCGGCAGTATCACGGCCCGTTTTGATAGACAGTTTGCGTCCCAGATAATCTATTATGACTTCGTCCGTTGCTTCGTCCCAGGATATTTCGCAATCCAATGCCTCGAAAGTGTCACGGACAGGAAGAAAGACTTCGCCGTTTATTTCAATGGGTGGCGTTTTAAAACTGCATTTTTGGTTATCGATAATAACCTTGATTTGCGGCTCGCCGAATATGGCGTATTTCACCTGCGGTATTGCCAAGGAAATACCTGCAAGAAATACAATTACCGCCGCAACGGTTAAAATAATATTTGATTTTATCCAATTTAAAAAAATGTTATTTCGCATTTTTAGAGTTCCTTTCAAATGATACACAAAAATATAACAATAGTATTTTATCATATTTCGACAAAAAATCAATAAGTAAATCTTGCGAATATTCATTGACATATTAAAAAATTTTGTATATAATGTTTGAAAACTCAAAGGTAAAGGAAATGATGTTAAAATGAAAAAAACTTGGGTAAAATGTTTAATTGCAGTTGTAGTTATAGTTTGTCTTTGCATCGGCTTTTTGTGCTTGGGCGTTGTAAAAGATGATGAAGAAGTTGCAACTGTAAACGGTAAAGTTGTTACTGCGGAATTATACAGATATTTCTTGTTAAATGCGGCAATGACTGAGGTACAGCGTTTAAATCCGCAGGCTCAGAATTTAGATGTTAAGTCTATTGACTGGAAGCAAAAGGATGAGAACGGAAAAACTTTAATCGAAACTATCCGTGATAAGGCCATCAGTGATGCAACAGAAAGTTTTGTGCTTATTGAAGAAGCAGAAGCAAAAGGCTTTAAGGCAGAACAGGTAAGCGATGATGAAGTCAACAGTCAGATTGATGAAATGATTTCGGCATATGGCGAAGATATGGTTCTTTTAAATGCCAACGCAATGGGCTCAAAGTCAATAGACGCATATAAGCGCTTATATAAGCATATGTCTACGGGACAACAGTTCTTTAGTGACATAAATAAAAACAAGGATAATTATAAAGATGATTTTGCGGCAATAACAAGCACGGAGAATTCAACAGGAGCTACCGTAAAACATATTTTGATTAAGAACGAAACCGAAAAGACCGACGACCCGGAGAAGCTTGCAAACGAAATATGTGAGCGTGCAAAGAACGGTGAGGATTTTGACGCTTTGGTTGCCGAGTACAACGAGGACCCGGGAGCAACAGAAGAAGGATATACTTTTGGACCGGGCGAAATGGTAGCGGAATTTGAAACTGCTTCATTTGCTCTTGGCTTTGATGAAATAAGCGATGTTGTAAAGACAAGCTACGGCTATCACATTATCAAGCGTTTTAAAGGTGCGTATGACTTGCTTAAAGTCTGGAAAGATAAGGCAGATGTAAAGGTTAAAAAGAATAAGATAAAGAAGATTAATATTGAAGTCTTGCTTTCAGATGCAATAGCTGCACAACAGAAACTCAGCGCAATCCAGCAACAAGCTCAACAACAGGCACCGGCCGATGCTTCGGATGCAGAAGTGCCTGCTGATGCTGTACCTGCGGAATAGGAGGCATAAAGATGGCAAACAAAGTGCGTGTAAAGATGGAGAGCGGCGGCGAGTTTTTAATTGAGCTTTATCCGCAATTTGCACCAAAGACAGTAGAAAACTTTTTAAGTCTGGTAGGAAGCGGTTTTTATGACGGACTTACCTTCCACCGTGTTATAGACGGATTTATGGCACAAGGCGGAGACCCTGAGGGCACAGGTATGGGAGGCAGTTCGGAGAAAATCGTTGGTGAATTTAAGTCTAACGGATTTTTGGATAATACGCTTTCGCATACACGAGGAGTTATATCAATGGCACGCTCTATGAGTCCGAACTCTGCCAGCAGTCAGTTCTTTATCTGTTATGGCGACTGTGGATTTTTAGACGGACAGTATGCGGCTTTCGGAAAGGTAATCGAGGGTATGGAAACCGTTGACTCCTTCCTTGAAGTTAAGCGTGTAGGCCCCGAGGGCGGCACTCCTACCGAGCCTATTGTTATACAATCTGCAATTATAGAATAGTTTTTCGGCTGTCCGTGGTTTTCATGGACAGCCTTTGTATGAAGGTGATAACGTGAAAGTTCCTTTCCCGTTATGCCTCCGGCGGATTTAATGGTGCGTGCGAAATTTTCCGACATTTGGTCGGAAACGCACATGCACATCTTAATCTCTTGTCATTCCTTGCTGTGCGAACAAGAGATACTATTCATTGCTATTTGTGCCGACGCACAGCGGCGGAATGGAGATTAAGATGAATGTCCCAAATTCTGTACTTAAAATTATGGACAGGCTTTGCAAAAACGGATATGAAGTATATGCTGTCGGCGGTTGTGTCCGTGACAGCTTACTTGGGCTTGCTCCAAAAGATTGGGACCTCACCACAAACGCAATGCCGGACGAAATAGCAAAGGCGTTTGATGACTCTAAGATTATTGATACAGGCATCAGATTTGGTACCGTAGGTGTTGTAACGGATATAGGAACGGTTGAAATAACAACTTACCGCACGGAATACGGTTACGAGGACAACAGACATCCGGACGGTGTAACCTTTGTCCGCAATTTGGAGGAGGACTTAAAACGCAGGGATTTTACCGTCAATGCTATGGCGTATAGTGCAAGTGATGGCATAGTTGACCTATTCGGCGGCAGAGATGACCTTGATAATAATATCATTCGTGCGGTGGGCAATCCTTCTTGCAGATTTGATGAAGACGCACTCAGAATTATGAGAGGACTTAGGTTTGCGTCAAGGTACGGATTTGAAATCGAGCCTGAAACTGCATTGGCTATGCTTGAAAAGGCGGATGGACTAAGCTCCGTTTCCCCCGAGAGAATTATGGCAGAGCTTAAAGACTTTATGCAAGGAGAAAATGTACCAAAGCTTATTGAAAGATTTTTGGATATTTTCAAGATTATCATCCCGGAGCTTTCCGCTATTGAAGGATTTAAGCAGAATTCACCTTATCATAATTCAGATGTTTTAGAACATACTCTGCGTGTTGTAGAGGCTGTGCCGAATGATTTGTGTCTGCGTCTTGCCGCTCTTTTTCACGATATAGGCAAACCGCTTGTGTATACGGAGGACGAAAGCGGTATCGGACACTTCTACGGCCACGAGAAAATAAGCGAGGAACTGACAAGAAAGATTTTAAATAATCTTCGTTTTGACAAGACTACGATTTCTGAGGTTTGTGCCTTGGTTGGCGGACATATGTTATATACGGACGAGAGCGAAAAGTCTACAAAGCGTATGCTGAATCGCTTTGGGGAGAGTACACTTCGGAAACTGCTTGTCCTTCAAAGGGCAGATAATATTGCACTTGCACCGCCGTATAATATTGAAAGAGAGGCACATTTTGATAAGCTTGAAGAAATATTAAATAATATTATAGAAAAGAATGAATGTTTTAAAATAAGCGATTTAAAAGTCGACGGCAGTGACTTAATAGCACTCGGTGTGCCGAAGGGCAGAGAAATTGGGGACGCACTGAACAAGCTTTTAGATGGGGTAATAGACGGAAAAGTGTCGAATGAAAGGGAAGAATTGATAAAATACTTGTTTGGTTAA
>JAZLIC010000065.1:0-10306 GCA_045617225.1 Clostridia bacterium | reverse complement strand
CGCTTGCTTACCGAAACCGCCCTATTTGCCGATAAAGTTGCGGTGGCGGAGGAAACGGTAAGACTTCGCAGTCACATTAATGCAATGAATGAGCTGTTTGATGCCGGCGGAGCAATCGGCAGAAAGCTTGATTTTATCGTTCAGGAAATGAACAGAGAAGCTAACACCATCGGTTCAAAGGCAAATGATATAACCATTGCAAATTATGTGGTTGAGCTTAAATCCATAATCGAAAAGATTAGGGAGCAGATACAAAATATAGAATAATTTATGAAACAGAGGTAAAATGCAAACTCCCTTTTGTGATTTGCCTCCGACAGATTGGAGATTATTATATGAAACTAATCAATGTAGGTTTTGGTAACATCGTATCAGGTGACAGAGTTATTGCAATCGTCAGTCCTGACAGTGCGCCGATTAAGCGCATAGTTCAAGAGTCAAAGGACAAGGGGTTGTTGATTGATGCCACTTGCGGCCGCCGCACACGTGCAGTCATTATCACCGACAGCGACCACGTTATATTATCTGCAATTCAGACAGAAACCATTGCAGGACGTGCAGAACCTAAGGACGATGAAAAGCTTGACAAGGAGGATATGACGCAAGATGATGAGTAAGGGCAAGCTGATTGTCATATCGGGACCGTCGGGAGTCGGCAAGGGTACTATCTGCAAGGAAATACTTAAAGAGGCCAAAAACACCTTTGTTTCAATCTCTGCTACCACAAGGGAACCGAGGAGTGAGGACAAAGACGGCGTAACATACTTCTTTAAATCAGTTGACGAATTTAAAAAAATGATAGAAAATGATGAGCTTTTGGAATGGAACGTATACAATGAAAACTACTACGGTACACCAAAAGCGGCAGTTGAAAAAAGACTGTCGGCAGGGAAGAATATCATTTTGGAGATTGACCCCCATGGTGCAATAAATGTCAAAAAAAGCTTTCCAAACGGAACATACATTTTTATCGCACCCAAAAGCATCGAAATACTGACGGAGCGTCTTAAAGGGCGCGGAAGCGAAACACCTGTGGAAATCGAAAAGCGCATTGACGCCGCAAAATGGGATTTAGAGCAACAACATTTATATGATTACATAGTCATAAATGACATATTATCCGAGGCAGTTGATGAAGTAAAGAATATCTTAACTTCAGACGGAACAATTATTTAATGTGAATATTAACAGGGCGTGCCTATCTGTTCGCACAGGCGCAGTACCCTATATTATGCGAACAGAAAGGTAAAGTGAGAATTATGATGATAAAACCACCCGTAACGGAATTAGTCGAAAAAACAGGCAGCAGATACCTTTTGGTGCTTGAAGTTGCAAAGCGTGCAAGACAGTTGCTTGAAGGTGCAATGCCCCTTTCCGACTGTGGCTCCAATAAAGAGGTAACCATTGCCGCAAACGAGCTCTACGAGGATAAAATCAGTTATATACCTGTATCAAATCCTTTAAACGAGTAGCAGATTACTTAAAAGGGGCTGTAAAAAACGCTGTGTTTTTTACAGCCTGTTTTAATGAGGGATAATTATGATAGCTAATATAGTACTTACGGATTCAAGGCACAGTCTTGACAGAACATTTGATTATATCGTACCGCCTCAACTTGAAAAAGAGGCGGTTGTTGGTATGCGTGTTCTGGTACCGTTTGGCTATCACAGTAATGCGGCAGAAGGATTGATTATAGGTTTTAGCGAAAAGAGTGACTTCCCGAGGCTGAAATCCATCAAAAAGCTTATCGGCACCGAACCGGTATGCTCCGAGGAGATATTAAACCTCTGCTTTTGGATGAAGAAACGCTACCTTTGTACATTTAATCAGGCATTTAAACTGATGATACCGCCAAAGCTTTCTACAATAGTTCAGGAATGGGCAATACTTTTAAAAGGCGATGATACCGAGGCTACTCCATCACAACAAAAAGTCCTTGACTTTTTACTTAAAAATGACGGAATTGCCGAATACAACGAAATAAAAGAGGAACTTAATCTGCGCAATTTAAAGCAAACTCTTTCCATACTTAAAGAACGCGGCACAATCGACCTTCGTGAAACAACGCACGAGGGTATTACCTCGAAAAATATCAGAAAGGCGCACCTTATAATACCAAAAGAGGACGCCTATATCGAAGCCGAGCATCTTTTCGCAAAGAATGCGCATATTCAGGCAAGTATGCTCCTTCTCCTTTGCGAAGAAGACATCTTATCCACCGCCGACTTAGTATCTCTCAGTGGCGGAAGCTACACCGCCCTTTCCTCTCTTGTAAAAAAGGGCTTAATCGAAATCGTCTCCGAGAAGGCAGAGCGTGCTGCCTATGACGCAGACAACTATCTTCCTACAACCGCCTATACACCAACCGAGGAACAAGTGCCGATTATTGACTACTTAAATAATTCTATCACCTCCTCTGCCTTTGAAACCATACTTTTGCGTGGGGTAACCGGGAGCGGAAAAACGGAGGTATTTCTTCAAGCAATCGACACCTGCATAAAATCAGGAAAGCAGGCCATAATGCTTGTGCCGGAAATTTCTCTAACCCCTCAAATGGTAGAGAGATTTGTAGGCCGCTTCGGCAAAGATGTGGCAGTAATACACAGCGGTCTGTCTTATGGCGAGCGTTTCGACCAATGGAACAAAATCAAGCACGGTGAGGTAAGCGTTGTTGTCGGTGCAAGAAGTGCAATTTTCGCACCATTTGATAACATAGGCATAATTATCTTAGATGAGGAGCACGAGTCAAGCTACAAATCCGAAATCGCACCACGCTATCACGCAAGAGAGATTGCAAAAAAACGTGCATCAGACAGTAACGCACCGCTTCTGCTTGCCTCTGCCACGCCGTCGGTTGAGAGTTATTACAAAGCCAAAAGCGGCGATTATCGCCTTTTTGAAATGAACAAGCGTTATAATCAAATCGAGCTTCCTAAGGCAAAAATCGTAGATATGCGCAGTGAGTTATTTGACCTTAAAAACATTTCGGTAATAAGTACCCACCTCGCAAATGAAATACAAAAGAACTTAGAGAGCGGCGAAAAAACAATCCTGTTTTTAAACAGACGCGGATATAACACCTTCGTTTCCTGTCGTGAGTGCGGATATGTGCTTGAATGTGACCAATGCAGTATAGCAATGACATATCACAAAATCACCGACAGTCTGACCTGTCACTATTGCGGCAAAACACAGGCAAATGTCAGCGTTTGTCCCTCGTGCGGCTCGACGCATATAAAGTTCTTCGGCACAGGTACACAAAAGATTGAGGACGAGCTAAACAGACTCTTTCCGGAAGCGAAAGTGCTTAGAATGGATTTTGACACAACCTCAAAGAAGGGAACTCACGAGGCAATCTTAAATAAATTCAAAAATGGCGAGGCAGATATTCTGCTCGGCACCCAAATGGTAACCAAAGGTCTTGACTTCCACGATGTAACCTTAGTCGGCGTCCTTGCGGCAGATACCGCCCTCAACATTGATGACTTCCGTGCAAATGAACGAAGCTTCTCTTTGATAACACAGGTTTGCGGCCGTGCCGGCAGAGGCGAACTTCCGGGCAGAGCAATAATACAGACTTATCAACCTGAGAACTCTACCATTACCTTTGCAAAAGAGCAAGACTACCTCAGCTTTTACGAGAGCGAAATCAAATATCGCAAAAGAATGCTTTATCCTCCGTTTAGTGATATAGTCTGCCTTATGGTAACCGGCGAAAACGAAGGAAATATCAAAAACGAGATTTACAAGATAGGCGAAATTTTAAAAGGTTATCAGGCAAACGAGCCGACTATCATTGACATAATCGGACCTGCACCTGCTCCCATTGTAAAAATCAAGGGCAAGTTCAGGTATCGAATACTGATTAAGACTGCAAGTATTGACAAATTTCTGCCGATGCTTCATTATATAAATGCGGTACATTTAGGGAAAGAACGTGACACAACATTGACAATAGACATAAACCCAAATAATATGAATTAAAGGAGCGATAAAAATGGCAATAAGAAACATAGTAAAAGTCGGCGACGATATACTGAAAAAAGAGTGCAAGCCGGTAAAGGAAATAAACGATAAAATTATTACACTTTTAGATGATATGATTGAAACACTTCACGAAGCCAACGGTGCAGGTCTTGCGGCGCCACAGGTAGGTGTTTTAAAGCAAATAGCCATCGTTGAGGTTGACGATGAGTTATATGAGCTTATCAATCCGGAAATAATTAAAGCCGAAGGCAGTCAACGGGGCGAAGAAGGGTGCCTTAGCTATCCGGGCAAGTACGGATATGTTACACGGCCGAATGTTGTTACCGTTCGCGCTATGGATAGAGAAGGTAATGTGCGTGAAATCACAGGCACCGAGCTTTTAGCCCGTGCCTTCTGTCACGAAATCGACCATCTGCACGGCAAGATGTTTATGTCGCTTGTAGATGAATGGCTCGATGATGATAACAATTAAAGATAATAAAAAGAGATTTGCAGTACGCAAATCTCTTTTGTTTTAGAAATTTTACCTTTTATTCTGACACAACTAAGCAGTCTTGTTAAACATTGCTGCATAACGGCTCTTTCTGCGAGCAGCGGTATTTTTGTGCATAATACCCTTTGCTACTGCCTGGTCTGTCAACTTAATAACATTTTTATAAGCATCGGAAGCAGCTGCCTGTCCATCTTTAAGTGAAGCCTCAAACTTTTTGACAGCAGTCTTAAGTCTGGACTTAATCATCTGATTTTGAAGAGTCTTCTTTGCGATAACCTTAACTCTCTTTTTTGCAGATTTAATATTAGGCATAATTTCACCTCCAAACAATAATCGAATTTTACATCAGTAAGAAGAATTATACCACGAGCGTTACAAAAATGCAAGTGTTTTTTTTAAAAAATTTTTCATCTACATATTTTTATTAAAAGTTGCGGAAAATATCATAAATTTTAATAAATTTTAGGAGGTTTCCAATGAAAAATATAAGTTGTGACCTTGCAATAGAAGCAAAAGAGATGTATTCGGAAAATGCAGAAAGCACCGACGCCATACCCGGAGTGGAAGCAGAAACCGAAGAAATTGACGGTTATATAAGCATTACACGAGTTAAAATCTTAAACCAAACAGGCGCGGATAATTTAGGCAAGGATATAGGCACTTATATCAGTATCGAGATGCCAAATCGTTACTATGACGACAAGGAACTTTACGAAAAGCTTTGCAAAGTTTTCTCCGACGAGTTAAGCTCTATGACCGAAAAAATCCTGACTGACATCAAAGATACCGTCTTGGTAGTAGGACTTGGAAATTGGAATATAACCGCCGACGCATTGGGGCCGAAGGTAATAAGCTCTATCGCAATCACTCGCCATTTAACAAAATATATCCCGGAACATATTGATGAAGATATCCGTCCCGTATGCGGCATATCGCCCGGAGTGCTTGGAATAACAGGGATTGAAACCGCAGAGATTGTCCGTGGTATTGTAGATAAAGTAAAGCCCAAGCTTGTAATCGCCATTGACGCACTATGCTCTAAAAAGATGGAGCGTATAAATACCACCGTTCAGCTTGCAAGCACAGGAATAACCCCGGGTGAGGGCGTGGGCAACAAACGCTTTTCCTTATCCGAAAAGACAATAGGCGTGCCGGTAATCGCAATCGGCGTGCCAACCGTTGTTTCCGCATCTACCATTGCAAGTGATACCATTGATATGCTTAAAACGGATTTTGATATTAAAGATGTACCGCACGCCTTCTCCCGCTCCTCTGCAAATCAATCAATAAACTCACGATTTGGCGATTTTATTGTCGCTCCGAAAGACGTTGATACCATCATTGATGACCTGTCCGAAATTATGGCAAGGGGCATAAATCTATCTCTGCACAGCATTTAAAATTACAGTTGAAATCTTTCGGTATTTATGGTAAAATTATATTAGCTATGCAGGATTCGGAGGATAAAATATGTCAAACAGACAGGATAAAATAAGAAACTTTTCAATCATTGCCCATATAGACCACGGCAAAAGCACCTTAGCAGACAGATTGCTTGAAGAAACAGGTGCTTTAACACAACGCGAAATGCAGGAGCAAATCCTTGATAATATGGATTTGGAGCGTGAACGCGGTATCACAATCAAAGCACGTGCGGTAAAGCTTTTATACAAAGCAAAGGACGGCGTTGAATACACTCTTAACCTTATCGACACACCCGGACATGTTGACTTTAACTACGAGGTTTCCCGTTCTCTTGCGGCTTGTGAAGGGGCGATTTTAGTGGTAGATGCCGCGCAGGGCATTGAAGCGCAAACCCTTGCAAATACCTATCTTGCATTAGAGCACGACTTAGAGCTTGTGCCTGTTATAAATAAAATCGACCTCCCGAGCGCACGGCCCGATGAGGTGAAAAAGGAAATCGAAGATGTAATCGGTATTGACTGCTCCGAAGCACCGCTTATCTCCGCTAAAAACGGTATAAACATCGGCGATGTTCTGGAACAGATTGTAGCACAGATACCCCCTCCCGACGGCGATGAGGACGCACCTCTTAAAGCACTTATATTTGACTCTTACTATGACCCATATAAGGGCGTTATTGTCTATGTGCGCATAAAAGACGGCGTTCTGCGTGCCGGTCAGGAAATAAAAATGATGGCGACAGGCAGTACCTTTGAGGTTGTTGAGGTAGGCTATCTGCACCCGAACGGTCTTTTGACCGCCGACGAAATACGCTCCGGTGATGTAGGCTTTATTGCCGCAAGCATCAAAAACGTGCGTGATGTTCATGTAGGCGATACCGTTACTACCGTTGAACACGGCGCCTCCGCACCGCTTCCCGGATATAAGGAAGTAAAGTCAATGGTGTACTGCGGCATTTATCCTGCCGACGGTTCAAGATATGATGACCTGCGTGAAGCACTTGAAAAGCTTCAACTCAACGATGCGGCTCTTAACTTTGAAGCCGAAACCTCTGTGGCGCTCGGCTTTGGATTCAGGTGCGGTTTTTTGGGGCTTTTGCATATGGAGATTATCCAAGAACGTTTGGAGCGTGAATATAACTTAGACTTAGTTACCACCGCCCCATCTGTTGAATACAATGTTATCAAAACGGACGGTACTACCCTTGCAATAGATAACCCCACAAATATGCCTGAGGTATCGGAGATAGATTATATGGAGGAGCCGATAGTAAAGGCTACCATTCTTACACCTAAGGAATATGTGGGAAGTATTATGGAATTATGTCAGGACAGGCGCGGAGCATACATAGGTATGGAATATTTGGACGACACACGTACACAGCTTACTTATCATCTTCCGCTTAATGAGATAATATACGACTTCTTTGATGCCCTGAAATCACGCACAAGGGGATATGCCTCATTCGACTATGAGTTTGAGCGATTTGAACGTTCGGAATTGGTAAAGCTCGATATGCTTTTAAACGGCGAAATGGTTGATGCACTTTCCTTTATTGTTCATAAAGAGCGTGCATACGGCAGAGGCAGACGCATTGCGGAAAAACTTAAAGAGGCTATACCGAGGCAGTTATTTGAAGTGCCTATTCAGGCGGCAATCGGCGGCAAGATTATTGCCCGTGAAACTGTAAAGGCTATGCGCAAGGACGTACTTGCCAAGTGCTATGGCGGCGATATTACCCGTAAGAAAAAGCTCCTTGAAAAGCAAAAGGAAGGTAAAAAGCGTATGCGTCAGGTCGGCAGTGTAGAAGTGCCGCAAGAAGCGTTTATGTCGGTTTTGAAATTAGACTAATTATTTTATGGTAGGCGGATTATGAAAAAAGATACTATCGGAATTTATGTTCATATACCTTTTTGCAAGTCAAAGTGCAACTACTGTGACTTTTGTTCCTATCCGAACTCTATAAGCTACTCCGAAGATTATATAGAGAGCCTTTGCAAAGAGATAGAACTGACAGGGTTTACACATAAAGTTGATACGATTTATATAGGCGGCGGAACGCCTACCTATCTTCCCCCTGCCCAAATTCTTCGCATACTTGATACAATAAGCGAAAAATACTCCGTCCTTAAAGATGCGGAAATCACCATTGAATGTAACCCTGCCACCATTGATTTTGACGGACTTTCAACTCTCAGAAAAGGCGGCATAAACCGCCTCAGCATCGGACTTCAAAGCACAGATGACGATATCTTAAAGCGTCTTGGGCGTGCACATTCCACAGCCGATTTTGAAGCCTGCTATCACTCTGCAAGGCAGGCGGGATTTGACAACATATCAATCGACCTTATGTTCGGACTACCCGGGCAGAGTATGTCTATGTGGATTGATACCCTAAACAAAGCTATATCCTACGGAGCAGAGCATATTTCCTGCTACTCTCTTAAAGTCGAAGAAGGGACACCGTTTTACACAATGAACTTAAATCTGCCCGATGATGATACAAACAGAGATATGTATGACAGATGCGTAAAAATGCTCGCAGATGCAGGCTATGAGCGATATGAAATATCAAACTTTGCAAAACCCAACTGTAAATCGCAGCATAATATAAAATATTGGGAATGTAATGACTTTGCAGGTTTTGGAGCGGCGGCGTATTCCTGTATGGAAGGTGTACGATATTCAAACATTTGCGGACTGCACGAATACATAAGTGCCATAAAGGACGTGGGTGCGGCACCTGATACCGCCTATACTCTAACCGAATTTGACCAAATGAGCGAATTTGTGTTCTTAGGACTTCGTATGTGCGACGGTATCTCACAAACGGAGTTTGAGGAACGCTTCCAAAAAAACTTAGACGAGGTTTTCGGCGGCACAATCTGCAAGCATTTAATGAACGGACATCTGATAAGGGAAGATGACAGGATAAAGATAAACCCTGATATGCTTTATGTAAGCAACAGTATTCTTGCGGATTTTGTATAAAGGAGCAGATATGAAAACAAACACCAAAAATTATGGGCGTTTTGCTCTGTTTATCCTACTCTGCCTTATCGCTTCGGCGCTTCTTTGCCTTTCTCTCAGGATAATATATGTCGATTGCGGATATATGCAGGTTTCGTTTATAGATGTGGGGCAGGGCGACGCCGCACTTTTAAGCACGCCTACCCACCAAAACATTTTAATTGACGGCGGCAAATATGATGATGCACAGTACGACTTACTTCCGTATCTAAAATCCAAAAACATACATAACATAGACGCATTGATAATTACACATTGCCACGATGACCACTACGGCGGTGTTTTAGAGGTGCTTCGTTCCGACAGATTTAAAATAAAGGCTCTCTACCTGCACGACGACTCACCTCACAATGATGGCGCAGGAAAGATATTCAGGGCGGCAAAGCAAAATAATATAGAGATAAAAGCACTCTCCGCCGGCGACAAACTAAACTTCGGAGAAGTTTCCTTAGAGGTCCTCTCTCCCACGCCGGAGCAACTGAGTGCATATAAATCAAACGGAGTTGCAAACGATGAAGAAAACGAGCTTTCGTTGGTTGTGCGTGCCGGCTACGGTGAAACATCTTTCCTATTCACCGGCGATTGTTGCGAGGAGATAAGTCAGGACTTAGCCGAAAATGCGGATATTAAGGCAGATGTTTTAAAATCGGCTCATCACGGAAGCACAAAGGCAAACACCCTTGGCTTTATAAGCGCAGTTGCACCGGATTACTCCGTAATATCCGTTGAAGCAAATAATCAATACGAGCTTCCTACAAAGAAAACTTTAAATATTATGAAAGCATTGGGGATTACACCCCTTAGAACCGACCTTGACGGAACAGTTGTCTTTACCGTTACAAAGGACGGAATACAAAAGATAAAAACAGGGCGAAATCGCAAGTTGGAGGAGAAATATGACGGTAGATGAACTTAATAAGGATTTATCTTCAAGAAAAATTAAAAATGTATATTTCTTCTGCGGCGAAGAAAAGTTTTTATTGGAGAATAAACTAAACAGTATAAAAAACAAGATTGTACCGGAGGGCTTTGAAGTTTTTAATTACTTCAAATTCAGCGGCAAGGGAATAAATATCGAGGACGTTTTTGAGGCGGTAAATCAATTTCCGCAGATGTCGGAGAGAAAACTAATAGTCGTTCAGAACAGCGGCTTTTTTCAAAATGCCAACAGTAAAGAATTCAAGCGGATAAAAGAAGAAGTCCAAAACATACCTGACTATGCGTGTCTTGTGTTTGTTGAAGATAACTTTGATAAAAAGAAGATTAAAAATCTTTCATTTATAGAAGAAAACGGCGGCGGTACGGTAGTATTTGAATACCAACCCATAAACAAGCTTGTCATTTGGCTTGAAGACAAATTTGAAAAGGACG
>JAZLIC010000064.1:0-3824 GCA_045617225.1 Clostridia bacterium | reverse complement strand
CGCCTGAATTTGCCATCATAATCGCAAGTACAAAGCCGGAAATCAACGCACCTGCAAGCATACCTACTACACCGTTTGTTCCGAGAACGATACCAACAACAATCGGAGTAATAATACCAAGTGCTGCAGGAAGTATCATCTCCTTAAGTGATGAGCGTGTGCAGATATCAACACAGGTTTCATAATCTGCTTCTGCTTCGCCCTGCATAAGTCCTGTTATCTCTTTAAACTGTCGTCTGACTTCAACTACAATCTTCTGTGCCGCACGGCCTACCGCCTTCATAGTGAATGCACTGAAAAGGAACGGAAGCATTGCACCTACAAATAAGCCGATAAGAACAGACGGATTTGTAACGGTAAGGTCAAGGTTACCGCCGAGATTTTTAACCTTATCTGTATAAGAAACGATAAGAGCAAGAGCGGTAAGAGCCGCACTGCCGATTGCAAAGCCTTTGCCCGTTGCGGCAGTTGTGTTACCCAAAGAGTCAAGCGCATCTGTACGCTCACGCACGCTCTCATCAAGATTTGACATTTCTGCGATACCGCCGGCATTATCCGCAACAGGGCCGTAAGCGTCGGTTGCGAGTGTGATACCGAGTGTTGAAAGCATACCTACTGCCGAAATACCGATACCGTATAAGCCTTGTGCAAAGCTTGAAGCACCGCCGGCTACAAAGTAGCTTATCAAAACCGAGATACCGATAATGATTACCGGAAGTGCGGTAGAGAGCATACCAAGTGCCAAACCGTCAATGATTATGGTTGCACTGCCTGTTTCAGATGAAGCAGAAAGTCCGCGTGTCGGCTTATAAGAATCCGAAGTATAATACTCCGTAAAGTAACCGATAAGCACACCTGCGATAAGTCCTGAAATAACTGCCCAGAAAACGCCTGTCTGCTCAGGGAGCAATGTATAAATCAAAACCGCAGAGCCAATAGCGGAAAGTGCCGCACTTATATAAGTGCCGCGTCTTAATGAACCGAGGAGGCTCTTTTGGTCTGCGCCTTCTTTTGTGCTTACGAAGAATGTACCGATAACCGATGCAATGATACCTATTGCCGCAATAAGCATAGGCACCAAAACGCCCTGAATACCAAGTCCTGCCGCAGTAGCAAGCGCACCTGCCGAAATAACGGCACCAACATAAGACTCATAAAGGTCAGCGCCCATACCTGCAACATCACCTACATTATCACCTACATTATCTGCGATAACCGCAGGGTTACGAGGGTCATCCTCAGGGATACCTGCCTCTACCTTACCTACAAGGTCTGCACCAACATCAGCGGCCTTTGTAAAGATACCGCCGCCGACACGGGCAAACAATGCCATTGAACTTGCACCCATACCAAAGGTAAGCATTGCTCCCATAAGCTCATTTATTTCAAGATGAAATCCAAAATTTAAGATTATATACCAAACGCTGATGTCCAAAAGTCCAAGACCTACAACAGTAAGGCCCATAACGGTACCGCTTGAAAACGCAACCTTTAAGCCTTTGTTAAGTCCCTGCTGAGATGCGTTTGCAGTTCTTGAATTTGCATATGTGGCAATCTTCATACCAACAAAGCCGGAAAGTCCGGAGAAGAAACCACCGCTTAAAAATGCAAACGGAACGAACCAAGTAAGAAGTCCGAGAGATGCCAAAACGCAGAGAATGATAACCATAACCACAAAGAAGATTATCAAGGTCTTGTATTGGCGTTTAAGATATGCCATAGCACCTTTCCTGATTTTTGCGGCAATACCTGCCATAACCTCTGTGCCCTCCGGCAACTTCTTTACTGCATAAAACTTATATGCGGCAAAAATAAGGCCGATAACAGCGGCAATCAACACGCAAAACGGTGCAATGTCTAAAAACTTCATTTAAAACACTCCCTTGTAATAATAAAATGCTTTCTTTATTATAGTTTGAAATCAATTTTTCGTCAAGTCAAATTTTCATTATTTTCTAAATATTTACTATATTATTTTACTTAAACCAAAATACAATTCAGTTATTTTTTACCTGAATTATTATGTCCAAAATGCACACAATAACTACAAAAATAAAAATAAAATATAAGGAGAAAATTTTTATGGATATTGTAGCATTGATTTTAGTAATTGTAGGCGCTGTCAACTGGGGCAGTATCGGCTTATTCGGATTTGACCTTGTTGCCGCTCTCTTTGGCGGACAGTTATCTCTACTCAGCCGTATCATTTTTGGTATTGTAGGCATTGCCGGTCTCTGGTGCATAACATTTTTCTTTAAGGAAAATATCTTGGGACGCATTACCGACAGAAATAACTAAACTTTTTAAGTACAACTAAAATCAGGCTGTAAAAAGTTCTCTTTTTACAGCCTCTTTTTTGCACAAATTACCGACCATTCGTTAGCCGTTCTGACGGATATAATGTCAAGCCCGGCTTTCTTTAAGCCTTCTTCAACCTCATCGCAACGGTCATCTATTATGCCCGAGCAGATAAACACGCCGCTTTCTTTTAGAAGGCTCGGCACATATTCTGCCAATGCAAGAATTACATCTGCGACAATATTTGCAAGGACAATATCGTACTTACCAAGCTTTTTGCGCAGTTCTGTATCGCTTGTTGCATCGCCTGCCATACCTGATATTTTATCCTTTGGCAGGTTGTTCCTCTCTAAATTCTCATATGTAACGTCTACCGCCTTTGGGTCAATATCCACCGCATCTACATGCTTTGCACCCAACAAAAGCGCTATAACTGACAGAATTCCACTGCCGCAGCCAAGGTCTAAAACTTCCTCGCCGCCCGATACATACTTTTCAAGCTCCTCTATACAAAAGCGAGTGCTGGGGTGAGAGCCTGTTCCAAAGCTCATTCCCGGATTTACGGTAAAAACTATCCTGTCGGTGTCGTCCTTAATCGGGTCCCATTCAGGCTGAATAAGTATCTTTTCGCCTACGGGAATAGGCTTAAAATACTTCTTCCAATTCTCCGACCAATCCTCGTCCTTTACATGCTCCGACGAAACTTTAAGCTCACCGTACAAGCCGTTTGAACTGTTTTTTAGGATTGACATTGCATTTTTGACTGAGCTGTATTCTTCAAGTCCCAAAGCATCATCGCTTAAATAGAGCGTAACCTCCGTATCGGCTTCTTTAAGCTCCTCCAAGGTTTCATCAACATAATCCCAATAGTTTCTGTTCTCCTCCAAAAACTCTGCAAAATCGTCTTTATCGGAAATCTGTACGCCCTCTATACCAAGGTTCAAAAGCACGCCGCAGACAGGGTCTATGCCCTCTTTGGTTGTTGTAATTTTAACCTGTATCCAATCCATAAATATTCTCCTACTTAAATAAATCCTTCATCTTGTCCAAAAAGCCTTTTCTTTGCTTATAATTTGAAGCATCTACGCTTTCGTCAAATTGTTTAAGCGTTTCTTTCTGACTATCGCTGAGACCTCTTGGAATTTCAACGATGATTTTAACATACAAATCGCCTCTGCCGCCACTGTTTAGCCTCGGCACGCCCTTGCCTTTAAGACGAAATACCGTGTCGGTTTGCGTGCCCTCCGGGACGGTATATGATACCTTGCCGTCGATTGTCGGAACTGTGATTTCCGCACCCAATGTTGCCTGAACAAAGGAAATGGGATAATCACAGAACAAGTCATAGCCCTGTCGTTTAAAGAGCTTGTGACTTCTGACACGCACAAACAAAATCAAGTCACCGTTCGGGCCGCCGTTTATGCCGACATCACCTTCGCCACGAACATAAACCTGTTGTCCGTCCGCTATGCCGGCAGGGATTTTAACAAGTCGGATCGTAGCCATGTCGTTCTGTGTGCCAACGA
>JAZLIC010000063.1:0-12177 GCA_045617225.1 Clostridia bacterium | reverse complement strand
TTTCTGTATTTGCTGATACAAAAGATACTGTTTTAACCTTCTCGCTTGATGCAGGCGGGGAACACAACATTACGGTTGTAAAGGGGGATAAGATTACCGTTACATATTCAATTATTGCCGGTGATAAAGCGTCTGCAAGCGTTAATCAGAATGAAATAAAGTTTGACAATAAGTTTTTCAGGTTAGTTCCGGGTTCAGTTAAGCTTAGCGAAAATGCGGACGGTTTTGTTACATCAACACCGACCGATTCCGATGGTTCACAGCGTGTTTTCTTTAATACCGGCAACGGTTTAATGTTGAATAAAGAAACACCGTTTATCGTGGGAACCTTTGAGCTTGAAGTAATAGCTCCGGGAACAAGCGTTGTTCAGAGTACAGAGTGTTTTGCTATGGACGCCAAATCGGGACTTTTCGGCAGCGAAGTAAACGACTTGACGGTTACCGCAGAAGGCACAGCTGACGATGATGACCCTGACGATGAGGACGAGGGTAACAACTCTCCGTCATCAGGCGGAACGCCATCAGGCGGCGGTAGCGGAACATCCGGCGGCAATGACATATTAAAGCCGGAAAACAACGATAATAACAACAATAACACAGGCGTGCCGGTAAATACGGACGCTCCCTTCGTTGATGTAAATGCCGGCAGTTATTATTATGACGCCGTTTTGTGGGCGGCAAAGGAAGGCATCACCAGCGGAACGGATGCTGACCATTTCAGTCCTGAGGATTTTGTTACCCGTGCACAGGTTGTTACATTCCTTTGGCGTGCGGCAGGCGAAGAAAAGACGGACTATGCCTTAAATATGCAGGATGTAGATGTCAATGAATATTATGCGGACGCAGTATGCTGGGCATTGGAAAATGGCATTACAAAGGGCACAGATGAAACGCATTTCAGCCCTGACGACATCTGCACAAGAGGACAGATTGTAACCTTCCTTGCACGCTTTGCAGGTGTAGAGGATGCGGATACGGAGAGCGTATTTGATGATGTAAACGCTACCGACTTCTTTGCAGCAGCAGTTAAATGGGCAAAGGATAATAGTGTGACGGAGGGAACTTCCCCAACTACATTCAGTCCATCGGAGAACTGTACTCGCGGACAGGTTGTAACCTTCCTTTATCGTTGGATGGTTGGAAAAGCAGGTGGAAAATAATGAATAGAGCAATAAAAAAAGTAGTTGCATTGTTTATTTGCGGTGCACTTATGCTCTCGACGGCGGCGCTTTCCGCCATTGCTGCACCGAGTGATTATACCGTAACTGTTGCGGCGGATAGCGAAAGTGCGAAAATAGGCGATGTTGTGACGGTAAGCGTGTCTGTAAGCGGTGCGAATTTTTGCGCCGCACAAATGGAACTGAGCTATGATGCAAAGAGCTTTAAGTATGTAAGTACAATGCCCGGTTGGAGCGATAACGGCGACGGAAAGCTTGCCTTCTTTGACGCAAACACAAAGGATGACTTTTGGAGTGACGGAAAAGTTATCGGCACATTTAAGTTTTTGGTGACGAAAGATGCTTCGGAGGGCGAAAAAACTTTTTGTATTGGTGAGGACAGCGATGTAATCATCGTCGGCGATGCTTCGGAGGGTGCAAACTCGGGGGCGGTAACGGCACTTGATAAGAGTCAATTTGTAAGTGCAACAGTAAGCCTTGTAAATGACGGCAGCGTGACCGAAGTGCCATCAAATTATGGCGTAATCAGCGATGACGGAAATGTCCTCAATATGGAAATGGGGCATTGCGTGTATAGCATAGTTGATGCAGATGACGCAGGAAAGATAATCTGGAAGTCCGATAACGAAAGCGTGGCAACAGTTGACGAGAACGGTCTTGTTACCGCTATCGGCGATGGAAGCACCGTTATTACGGCGACAGACGAAAACGGAAACGAAATAGAAAAAAGAACGCTTGTTGTTGGTACAATACCTGCAAATCAGGAGGAAAGCGAGAAATCGACAGACCTGTTTTTGTGGATTGGCATTGCAGCCGTTATTTTAATAGCTGTTATTGTGGCAGTGGTTATAATCAGAAAAAAGCGAAGTAAAGCAGAGTAAGTAAAAAGGCGATGGCATTTGCCATCGCCTTTTTAATAAGTTTCGGAATTTCAAGGTAAAAATTGGTGTTGACAAATAAACGGCTTTGTGATAGTATAAATTCGTGTAAAGATACAAAGAATTTTAGAGGTAGATTATTATGAACAATGTATTATATGCAGCTACATATTATTACTTTTGCTTTGATGTGACTGAAAGTGAAAGCTGTTTGTGCTGCGAATAAAACGAATGCGTTTTATATTTTTACCCGTCAGCGACAAACGCTGTCGGGATTTTTTTATCGGAGGAGTGTTTTAGATGATTGTTGTAATAAATAATAATGCGGCGAAGGAACAATTTGATAACCTGGTATCCTGGATAGAGTCGCAAAATGTAAAGGTGCATATATCTGCCGGAGATTATCATACGGTACTTGGACTTATCGGCGACACAAGCCGAATTGATACCGAGCTTTTAGAGGGACTTGATATTGTAAATCAGGTTACACGAGTGACAGAGCCGTACAAGAACGCAAACCGAAAATTCCACCCCAACGATACCGTGGTAGATGTAGGCGGTGTAAAGATAGGCGGTGGCAACTTTGCCATAATTGCCGGTCCCTGCTCCGTTGAGAGCGAGGCACAGGTTGTAGAGGTCGCAAAGGCGGTAAAGGCGGCAGGTGCAAATCTTCTCCGTGGCGGCGCTTTTAAACCAAGAACATCACCGTATGACTTTCAGGGTATGGGCGAAGAAGGTTTAAGGCTTTTAAAGCTTGCCAAAGCTGAAACGGGACTTCCTATTGTGACGGAGATTATGAGTGCGGACAAGCTTGACTTGTTTGATGATGTTGACCTAATCCAGGTTGGCGCAAGGAATATGCAGAACTTTGACCTTTTAAAGGCACTCGGCAGAACAAAGAAGCCGATATTGATTAAACGAGGACTTGCAAATACCTTAAAAGAACTTTTGATGAGTGCCGAATATGTTATGAGTGAGGGCAATGAGAATGTTATCCTTTGCGAGAGAGGTATCAGGACATACGAAAACGCAATGCGAAACACCTTTGACATTGCGGCGGTGCCTATGCTTCACAGTATGACACATCTGCCGATAATAGCCGACCCAAGCCACGCCTGCGGCATATCAAGGCTTGTAGGGCCTCTTGCGCTTTCGGCAACTGCGGCAGGTGCGGACGGACTTATGATAGAGGTGCATAACAACCCACAAAAGGCACTTTGCGACGGGGCACAATCCCTTACGCCGGAGCAGTTTGAAAGCACTGCGAAAGCGGTAGCAAGAGTGCGGGAAGCATTAAGAGGAGAGTGAGCCTTATGAAGATAGCGGTAGTTGGACTTGGCCTTATCGGCGGTTCGCTTGCAAAGGCGTTTAAGAACTGTGACGATACCTGCGTTTTGGGTTATGATATTGACGAGGCGACACTCCTTCGTGCAAAGCTTGAAGGCGCAATGGACGATACCTTGACAAGAGATAATATAGGTGAGTGTGAGTATATATTTATCTCTCTTTATCCGGGTGCGACTGTTAAGTTCCTTAAAGAATTCGCAGACGATATTTCAAAGACGGCAGTTGTTGTTGACTGTGCAGGCGTTAAACGCTCTGTCTGTGAGGCAGGCTTTAAAATCGCAAGAAAGCACGGTTTCAGATACATTGGCGGACACCCTATGGCAGGCACGCAGTTTTCGGGATTTAAGTATTCCCGTGCCACTATGTTTGACAAGGCGTCTATGATACTTGTGCCGGACAAGGACGAAAAGTTAGAAGTCCTTGAAGGACTGAAAGCCTTGCTTACAAATATCGGCTTTAAGAGCGTTACCATTACCACTGCCAAGGAGCACGACAGGATTATAGCATATACATCTCAACTTGCACACGTTGTTTCAAACGCCTATGTAAAAAGTCCTTCCTCCCGTGTGCATAAAGGCTTTTCCGCAGGCAGTTACCGTGACCTTACTCGTGTTGCAAGACTTAACTCTGCCATGTGGGCAGAACTGTTTCTTGAAAATAAGGAGAATATTGTCTTTGAGATTGACGGCTTGATAGAGAGGCTTAAAGAGTACAGCGATGCAATTAAGGCAGAGGATTTTGGGGAGTTGGAACGCCTTTTAAAAGACGGCACAATAATAAAAGAAAGCGTTGGTTAGAATAATGAAAATCAGGATAAATGCTTCAAAAGAATATGATGTGATAATAGAGCGTGGCGGTTTGAAAAAGACAGGCGAATATTTAAAGGCGTTATCCCTTGGCGGCAAGGCGTGCGTGATAGGTGACACAAATGTAATGCCCCTGTATAAAGAGATAGTAAAAGGCTCTTTGTCTGCGGCAGGCTTTAAAGTATACGAATACACCTTTGCGGCAGGCGAAAAATCCAAAAACGCCGACACCTATTTAAGCATTTTAGGCTTCCTTGCGGAAAATAATTTCACAAGGAACGATACCTTGCTTGCGTTGGGCGGCGGTGTAACGGGCGACCTTACAGGCTTTGCGGCGGCAAGCTATATGCGCGGTATTAACCTCGTCCAGCTTCCGACTTCGCTTTTGGCGGCGGTGGACTCCTCTGTGGGCGGAAAGACTGCCATTGATATGCCGCAGGGTAAAAATTTAGTGGGTGCTTTCTATCAACCAAGAATGGTTGTGTTCGATACAGACACTTTAAAAACCCTGCCCAAAGAATATTTTGCTGACGGTTGCGGTGAGGTTGTCAAGTATGCAATGATTGCAAAGGACAGTATAGAGGAAATGCTTTTAAATACTGATGAGAATATCGAAAGTATCGTTTCGGAATGTGTGAAGATAAAGGGCGATATAGTAAACGCCGATGAATTTGAGGGCGGAAGGCGGCGTATACTTAACTTTGGGCATACTGTCGGTCACGCAATCGAAAAGGCGTCGGAATTTAACATATCCCACGGCAGAGCGGTGGCAATGGGTATGCGGATAATAACCCGTGCCCGGGAAAAGCGTGGCTTATGCAAAGAAGGCACCCTCAGACGGCTTGAAAAGATGCTTAGCGGTTTGGGACTAAATGACAGGTGCGATTTTTCTGCCGACGTTCTTTTTAAGAACTGTGTTAATGATAAAAAGGCAGAGGGGGAGAGTATCAATTTGGTGGTACCCCTTGAAGTGGGCAGATGTGAAGTTAAAAAAGTGGCAATGACAGAGCTTTACGATATATTAAAGCTTGGATTGGAGATTTTATGAAGATTATCCTTTCACCGTCAAAATTAAATGGAAGCATTGTTGCACCGACGTCTAAATCATATATGCACCGAATTCTTATCTGCGCCGCAATGGCAGACAAGCCTATGCGTATTAAATGCAACACCTTTTCGGAGGATATAGAGGCGACAATATCTTGCCTTACCGCACTCGGCGCAAAGATTGAAAGGGCAGGCGATACTGTCACCGTTACACCTGTTGGCAAGGAAGGCAGGGGCGAGTGCATTTTAGATTGCAGAGAGAGCGGCTCTACACTAAGGTTTATGTTGCCTGTTGCGGCGGCACTGGGCAGAGAATGCATATTTCTGGGGGCGGAGCGTCTTGGCAGACGGCCGCTAAAACCCCTTTTGGAAGCTTTGTGCAGTAACGGAGCAGAGATTGACTGCGTTGGTGACGACTTTTTGCCTCTTAAAATCAGAGGCAGATTAAGGAGCGGTGAATTTATAATTCCGGGTGATATAAGCTCGCAATTCGTAACGGGACTTATGCTTGCTTTGGGCATAATGGGCGGCGGCAGTATCACCACGGTGGGGGAGCTTAAAAGTGCCCCTTATGTGGATATAACCGCTGATGTGCAAAGGACTTTCGGCGTGATTGCAGAAAGGACAGAGAATGGTTACAGAATAAAATCAAACGGTTATATATCCCCTGAAAGCATATCCGCCGAGGGCGATTATTCAAACGGAGCATTTTATTTGACGGCAGGTGTTCTCGGCAGTGATGACGGGATACGGATAGAGGGACTTAACGAAAGTTCTGTCCAGGGTGACAGAAAAATAGTGGATATACTTACCGCTATGGGCGCAGATATAAAAAGGGATAACGGCAGTATAATCGCCAAAAAGGCAAGGCTTAAAGGGATAGAGATAGACTGCGGCGATATACCGGATATTGTTCCGCCCCTTGCGGTTGCGGCAAGCTGTGCAGAGGGCAAAACTACACTGCGTAATATACGACGCCTTCGTGAAAAAGAAAGCGACCGAGTGGAAAGCACAACCCAAATGATACTCGGTTTGGGCGGAAAAATAACCTACGACGAAAATAATATATATGTAGAGGGTACGCCCCTTGTTGGCGGCACAGTGGATAGTGCAAATGACCATCGCATTGCGATGAGTGCCGCTATTGCATCACTTGTGACAGAAAAAGATGTGACAATAACTACTGCGGAGGCGGTAAATAAATCATATCCGAACTTTTATGATGACTTTAAAATGTTGGGAGGCATAATTAAATGAGCTTTTCCTATGGAGATAAGATAAAGATAACACATTTCGGGCAATCACATTCACCTATGATGGGGACTGTGATGGAAGGCTTGCCTGTCGGCTTTAAGATAGATTTTGAAGCCTTAGACCGTTTTGTGTCAAGGCGTGCCCCCGGTCAGGACGAGTTTTCAACCCCGAGAAGCGAGGGGGACAAGGTGCATTTTGCTTCGGGACTTGCCGATGGGGCAACCTGTGGCGCACCGCTCTGTGCAATTATCGAAAATACAAATACAGTTTCTGCGGACTATGATAACTTAAAGGACATACCTCGCCCGGGACACGCAGATTTTGCCGCTTGGGCAAAGTTTGGCGAGGGACGGGAGGTGCAGGGCGGCGGACAGTTCTCCGGCAGACTTACCGCTACAATGTGTATCGCAGGCGGCGTGCTTATGCAATTATACGAGCAGAAGGGTATATATATCGGCGCACATATTGCCTCCGTAGGTGATGCGTGTGATGATTTGTTTGACCCCTGCAATGTGACAAAGGCGGATTTTGTAGGTGATAAAGCCTTTCCTGTATTAAATGATGAAAAGGGCGAGGCGATGAAGGCGATTATCCGTGATGTAAAAGATAAGGGCGACAGTATAGGTGGCACGGTGGAATGTGCAGTCTGCGGCGTTTCGGCAGGTATGGGTGACACATTTTATAATTCTTTGGAGAGCCGTATATCGCAGGCGGTATTTGCAATCCCCGGAGTAAAGGGTGTTGAGTTCGGCATTGGCTTTGAGGCGTCAAGACTGAAAGGCTCCGAGAATAATGACGCCTTTTATATGGAAGGCGATACTGTCAGGACAAGGACAAATAACCACGGTGGAATACTTGGCGGTATGACATCAGGTATGCCTGTTATAATTCGCATAGCATTTAAGCCGACACCGTCCGTTGCATTGGAACAGGACAGCGTTTCCCTGTCTAAGAGAGAGGATACAAAGCTTTTGATAAAAGGCAGACACGACCCGTGTATTGTAAAGCGTGCGACAGTCTGCGCCGAGGCGGCAGTTGCAATCGCTCTGGCGGATATTTTGCTTTAAGGAGGCAGAAATATGGAGCTTGAAGAAAGCAGAAAGAAAATTGATGAGATAGACCGTGCCATAGTTGACTTGTTCTGTAAGCGGATGGAGGCGGCAAAAGACATTGCCGCATACAAAAAGGAAAATTCTATGGCGGTATATGACAGTGAACGTGAGCGGATATTGCTTGAAAGGGTAGAAAAGATGGCAAAGGAGCCTTACGGTGATTATACACGAAGACTCTATACCTCTGTTTTGGAGCTTAGCCGTGCATATCAGAATAAGGAGTTGTCAAAAGGCTCCGCCCTTGCGGAAGAAGTTAAGGCGGCGGTGGAGAGAACGCCGAAATTATTTCCTGATAAGGCAAGCGTTGCCTGTCAGGGCGTAGAGGGTGCACATTCGTCCGTTGCCTGTCAGAAAATTTTTGAAAAGCCGTCTATAATGTACTGCCAATCATTTGACGCAGTCTTTCAGGCGGTCGAGAGGGGACTTTGCAATTATGGCGTTGTTCCGCTTGAAAACAGCAGTGCAGGAAGCGTGACGGAGATTTATGACTTGATGAGCGAGCATAAATTCAGTATTGTACGCAGTAAGAAAATGCAGATACAACATAGCTTGCTTGCTAAAAGCGGGACAAGGCTTGAAGATATAAAAGAGATATTCTCACACCCACAGGCGATTAGCCAATGCAGTGAGTTTTTAAAGAGTTTAGACGGTGTAAAGATTACCGAGTGTGAAAATACTGCCATATCCGCAAAGAATGTCGCAGAGTCAAATCGCAGTGATGTTGCGGCACTTGCAGGCGACAGTTGTGCCGAGCAGTATGGGCTTTTAGTGATATGCCCCTATGTGCAGAACAGTAAGAACAATTATACACGCTTTATCTGCTTTTCAAAGAACTTGGAGATATATCCCGGTGCGGACAGGACAAGCTTTCTTATCCGCACGCCTCACAAGGCAGGCGCTCTGTATGGCGTAATGGCAAACTTTAACGCTCTTGGAATTAACATTATAAAGCTTGAGAGCCGTGCCGTGCCGGAGAGCGATTTTGAGTTTATGTTCTATTTTGATATTGATGTATCGGTATATTCCGAAAAGTTGCCTATGATTATCGAGCTTTTGGAGAACACCTTGGGAACTGAAAATTTAAAATACTTGGGAAGTTACAGAGAGGCATAGTATGAAGATATATTTGATAGCCGAAAGGCTTGGACACTCCTTTTCTAAGGAAATCCATAATTTATTGGCAAGCTATGACTATGATTATAAGGAGCTTAAAGAGGCATGCCTTGCGGACTTTTTGAGGGAAAGGGATTTTGACGGTCTTAATGTAACAATCCCTTATAAAAGGGCGGTTATGCCGTATCTTGACTATATATCGCCCGAAGCGGAGCGGATAGGAGCGGTAAATACTATTGTAAACCGTGGCGGAAAGCTCTGCGGCTATAATACCGACTACTTTGGCTTTTGTTATGCGATAGAGGAGTCAAAAATATCGGTAGAGGGTAAGGACGCCTTGATACTCGGCAGAGGCGGTGCGGCAAAGACCGTGCAGAGCGTTCTTTCGGATATGGGTGCAAAGAGTGTTAGGTATTTCACACGTGAGGATATGGGGCGTGAGGCGGATTTTGCAGATGCGGAGATTATCGTCAACGCTACGCCTGTGGGTATGTATCCAAATACAGGAGCGGCGGTGATTGATATTGATAAGTTTCCCAAATGCGTTATGGTGCTTGACCTTATCTATAACCCTGCGAGGACAAAGCTTATTTCAGATGCCGAGAAAATGGGTATCCCTGCCGAGAACGGACTTGGTATGCTTGTGGCACAGGCAAAGAAGGCGGCAGAAATTTTTACGGATACGGTTATAGAGAAAAGCGAAATCGAAAGGGTAAAAAAAGTTATCTTAAATAAGACACGCAGTATTATCCTTATCGGTATGCCCGGATGCGGCAAAACTACGGTGGGAAGATGTATTGCCGAAATGCTCGGCAGAGAGTTTAAAGACAGTGATGAGGTCATAGCTTCTATGGGCAAAACGCCGTCCGGGATTATAGAGAACGAGGGCGAAGCAGAGTTTCGCAGAATTGAAACAGAGGTCTTGTCCGAGCTTTGCAAAGAAAGCGGATATGTTATTTCAACAGGCGGCGGATGTGTGACTGTGCCCGAAAATTTTGATATTATCAGGCAGAACTCCGTGACCGTGTTTTTAGAGCGTGACCTTGACGCACTCTCGACGGACGGCAGACCTCTCTCAAAGGGAAAAGGAAGTATAGAAAATCTTTGGAAGGATAGGGAGCGGCTCTATCGGCATTTTGCGGATATAACCGTTCAGGCAAAGGGTAGCCCGGAGCTTACCGCAAAGAAAATTTTGGAGGTGCTGAAAGTTTGAAAATACTTGTTATAAACGGACCTAATATAAATATGCTGGGTATAAGAGAGCCGGACATCTACGGCAAGGCTACATATAACGACCTGATAGAAATGTTAGAGAGTTATGCAACAAAAAAAGGATTGGAAATCGAATGCTTCCAATCCAATCATGAAGGTGCGATTGTAGATAAAATCCAAAGTGCATATAACGCTTTTGACGGTATCGTGATAAACCCTGCGGCATACACCCATACAAGCGTGGCGATTTTAGATGCCTTAAAGGCGGTAGGTATACCGACGGTAGAGGTGCATATTTCGGAGGTTGACAAGCGAGAGAATTTCAGGCAGAGGTCGTATGTATCCCTCTATGCAATCAAGACCATACAAGGCAAAGGCTTTGACGGTTATATAGAGGCGATTGATGAACTTAAAAAGGCATTGTCCGTTTAACCGGGCAATGCCTTTTTGAAAAAATTTTAGATTGCCGTATTATGTCTCAGGGGCGGTCCCTGTGTGGCCGCCCGTACTATTCGCAAAATCCTATCTATGCAATGAATTATTCGCCGCCGCTTTTGCCGAGCAGAAATACTGCGGCTAAAATAAGTACAATTCCGCAGACGGAATAAATATCCATAGGGTCATGAAATAAGGTAATACCAAACAGAGTTGCGGACATCGGCTCAATGATTGCAAGGGCAGAAGCCGTACCTGCCGGCAGGGTTTTAAGTGCCAAAGTATATAGGGTATACGGTATGATACAGGTGCAAATGCCCAGCGCCGCCATCAACGGCAATACTGCGTTGCCCTTTGCGATAAGAGCAGGAAGCTCAGCAGGCTTACACAAAAAGATACCGATAATTGCGGCAAAGAGGAAGCAGTAAAACGTAGCGGTAACAGGATTACTCTTTTTGCGCATCTCTATCTTTGTAAAGATATTGTATGCACTGTAAAAAATTCCTGCAAGGAAGCCGAAGATAATACCGGCTAAATCAAATTTAAGGCCGCCGACTACTCCTGACACAAATCCGCAACCGATTAGCATAAGAATAACGGAAACCAGTTTAAGCGGCGTAAGCTTTTCGCCCAGGAACAAAACCGAGTAGAGCATAACAAATATCGGTGCGGTATACATAAGAATAACCGCAGTAGCGATACTTGTCATCTGCATTGACATATAATAACAAGAAGCTGTGCCGAAGAAGGAAACACCGGCGCCGAAAAAGAGAAGAAGCTCCTTTGTTGTAGTGCGGAGCAAAGCCCTGTTTCTTATCAGTATGTAGAGAAAGAGTATCAAAAATGAAACTATTGACCTTATAAAGGTCATTTGCAAAGAGCTTACCCCGAACGGAGCAAGATAATGCACAAAAATAGCCGAAGTTCCCCAAAAGACTCCGGCTAATATTATTTCTGCCAAAGCGTATTTCTTCAATGTGTTCACCTCATGAATATAATAACACAGACGCCTGAATAAAGCAACCTAAATGTATAACGGTTGCAGAAATTTTAGACAAATAAGGAAAAGCGTTATGTGAGAGGAAACAAAAAATCCTGTCTTTTAGACAGGATTTTCGCTTTGAATTGTCTTGTATATATGGATAGAAAATAAGGCGATGGAAGATTTTATGGGGTAGTGGAAGAAAAGTGCGTTTTTCTTCCATCGGTTTACTTTTAGTCAAATATGTGTTGAATTTCATAAAAATATGTTATTCAACTTGTTTCTTTTTGAAAGAATATCTGATAGCTGAACTCGTTATCCGTATCATTTTGCTTTCATATAAAACGAATACAACTTGAATTCAAAATCTGATTTTATATCAACGGTTTCCATAAGTTCAAAGCCGCATTTTTTGTAAAATTCAATATTATTTCTTTCGTATGTTTCAAGGTATACGCCGCAACCTTTTTCCGAGCAGTAATCGGCAACCGCCTGCATGAGCTTATGCCCTATACCTTTGCCCTGTTGTTTGGGATCGGTTGCCAAAAAATACAAATATATATCGTTCGGTTTTATGTATTTTTTCATGATCTTTCCCATATTGAGCATACAGAAGATAGATCTCCATGTGCGGAAGAATCCGAATTTCCAGAAGAATTTGTATCCGCCGTTCTTAACATACGCCATGGGGTTCGGCTCCGTATTCGGCCTATAAAAACACAGTATTCCATTGATTTCCTTTGATTCAGAGATGGTTATACTGTTATTATCCATGCCCTTGATGGATGACCATTGAAAAAGTCTGATTTTATC
>JAZLIC010000062.1:0-10881 GCA_045617225.1 Clostridia bacterium | reverse complement strand
CCATATCACCGATAATATTTCTAAGTGTTGTTGCGGTCAAGTTCTCAATTGCAGACATCGGAAGCTCTACACCATAAGTGAAAAGCTTTGGGTCGGTAATCTCAAAATACACAACCGTATCAATGTGCATTGTAACATTATCCTTGGTAATAACAGGTTGCGGCGGAAAATCCACTACCTGCTCTTTAAGGGTAACCTTCTTTGCAATACGTTCAATGAACGGGATTTTAAAATGCAATCCTACGCCCCAAGTCGCACTGTATGCGCCAAGACGCTCAATTACAAAAGAATGTGCCTGAGGTACAATCTTGATATTTGAAATTATAATAACTAAAAGCACAACTATTATGCTGATTATTGTTCCTGTCATAAAATTTCCTCCTTGGAATTTAATTTATAAAACTAACTCTCTGCATCACGCTTATGCACAACCGCCTTTACGCCGCTTATGCTTTCAACTACCACAAACTCACCGACTTCAATTCTTTCACCGTTTGCAGTTGTTGCAGACCAAATCTTGCCGCCTACTTTTACCTGTCCGCTGTTTTCAACAGGGTCAATTTCTTCAATGACCTTGCCTTCCGCACCGATTAAACGGTCGGCGTTTGTAGCCTCGCCTTTTCCTTTAAGCAGTTTCCGTGCAAGAGGACGTGTCGCTATAAGAAGCAATGTCGATAAAACAACGAAAACCACTATCTGCAAGACCTCCGACGCACCAAATGCCGCCGCAAGGGTTGCACCTATCGCACCCAAAGCAAACCAAATAGTAACCAGCGAAACCGTAAATGCCTCAATAATTGCCAAAACTGCCGCCAAAGCAAGCCACATAATAACCATTATGTTCATTTTATCACCTACTATTCAACATATTTGCACTTCTAAAAAGGGACTGTTTAAAAACCATTGTTTTTAGACAGCCCATTTCGAAGGGGATAGATAAAAGACAGATATGTCTTTTATCGCTCCGGACTTTTTTAGCATCCCCTTTAATATGCCCTTTTATATCCGCCACTACGTTTACCCTCTGTATTGCGTTTTAAATCCTGATTTTTCTCTTCACTGTCTTTTTTAAACTTTTGCAGCATATCGTCAAAAGACATATCAGTTTGTTTCTTAAACTCAAACTCCACAGGCGGTTGTCTAAACCCTTTCTCCTGTGGGGGAGCTTGTTTCTTCTCCTTGCGTTTCGGTGCGGCCTTAACTTCCTCGCCTGCCTGCTTTAAAGACAGACTGAGCTTTCCTTTTTCTGTGCCGATAACCTTAACTTTAACCTGTTGACCGACCTTGATAAATTGCTTTATATCCTCAACATATTCGGAAGCAATCTCCGAAATATGTATAAGTCCCGACTTCCCATCCGGGAACTCAACAAACGCACCAAATGCGGCAATTCCCGTAACCTTTCCTTCTAACACTGTGCCAACTTCAATTTGCATTCTTTTTAAAATCCTCTCTAAGGTAATATATAAATATTTATTTATCTTCTTTAAGACAAATCAGTCACCCTGATTCGCATCTGTAAAAACTCTCTCATTAGGTCTGACAAGTCCAAGCTTCTCCCTTGCCATACGCTCTATATTCTCCGGGTCGTTAACATTTTCAAGTTCTGTATTCAGTCTTTCATTCTCCTCCGTTGCCGCATCAATCTGAGCCTGAAGCTCATCAATCTCACTGTTTTTATGACTGATGGTAACCTGTTGCCATATAAACACCCAGATACAATATATAATAAAAATCGCAGAAACAGTAACGATTAGAAATCTTTTAACATTAAGTTTTTTTAAATTAAGCTTCCTGCGTTTTTTTGTATTTTTATCGCCGTTATCAGTACGCTTTCCTGTTGACAAAGAAATTCCACCACCTTAAAGCATATATTCATAGTTATTATATACCAGCGCAAAGCGTTTGTCAACGAAAAAACTTCATTTTTTACTCAGTATATTCACGGTATTTTTAAGGCGCATCTTCCACACTTTCAGAATCTTTTTTAACATACCTGACAAAAGCAAAAACGGGCGCAATAACAGCTTTATCACAACCATAAAAGGTGTAAAAAGTATTCTTTTTAAAAACGCAAAAATCCTTTTAAAAATTCCAAGGGCAATATACGCTCCCGATATCACAATGTCGCCCACTATCAATTTATAAGTTATAAAGCCGAGTCCTTCGCCTATAAACCCGTGCCACCTGAGCAAACCTTCATTTTTAAAGTATGCAGTCAGAAAAAGCGATACACCTGTCAAGAAGATAAATAATATATCCTCTATGTTTATCCAAATGTCACTGCCTGTCTTTACCTTTCGTCTTAGTCTTATCATATCATACAAAACGCCCATAAGCACGCCGACCAAAACCGACCACAAAAAGTACTTCCACTGCATATCAACTTCTATTTCCACTGTGCATCACCTGAACATTCTTTTTAAAAAGCCGCCGTTTTTATCCGCTTTTTGAATATCACTGTATTCAAGAGAATAAATATCCCCCTCTACAACAAGGCATCCGTCATCTACGCTCAGCTTGTTAATTTTAAAATCGTATCCGTTAATAGAAAGCGTACCCATTGATGTATATATAACGACCTTTTCTTCGTCAAAGCTCTCTATATCCTCCACTCCCGAAACAGTAATCTTTTTTCTGGACTCCATATTTATATTATGTTCTCTTTTTTCTTCTTCCATAATACAAGCTCCTTTCTGTAATAAACTGCTTTTCCCTTGCTCAATCTTGCGAAATACAAAGCTTTTTCTGAATTCCCTCCGTCAACGATGAGCGGCAGGAGCAAGCCCCTGCCCTACAACGTGAAAGATTGCAAGTGCATAAAATTTGTTTTTTGCAATCATTAGAAGCAAAATCCTAATTATAAATATATTCAAGGACAAATTTTTTATGTATCAAATTCTGTCTTTTTTTAGCATACGATTATCTTCGGGAAATAAAGGAGGCAATATAAGACGCAAAGAATAGAAAATAGAATAATAATCACAAATTATAAGGAGGCATAAAAATGGAAGTAGAACTTGAAAACATAGGCTCTACATTAGTGGTAAAGCTAAAAGGAGAACTTGACCAACACTTTGCAAGTACGGTGCGTGAAAAAATAGACAGAGAATTGCAATCTTCCGGAAGCAAAAATCTGATATTTGATTTTAAAGATGTGACATTTATGGACAGTTCCGGGATAGGAGTAATTGTAGGCAGGTACAAAAAGGTGACCGCCTGTGGCGGAAAGATGATGATTATAAGAATTCAACCGCAGATAGATAAAATTTTTGAGATTTCCGGTCTTAAAAAACTTTTAGAGTGCAGTTAGGGGTGAGAATATGGATAACTATATGAAACTTGAATTTCCGAGCAAAAGCTTTAACGAAGCCTTTGCGCGTTCGGCGGTAGGTGCTTTTGCGTCACGCCTTGATATGACAATAGAGGATTTGGCAGATATAAAGACGGCAGTATCCGAGGCGGTCACCAACGCCATTGTGCACGCATATAGAGAAAGGTGCGGAATTATAGAAATACGGTGCAGTATATCCGAAAACACGCTTACCGTAACTATAAAAGATACAGGCTGCGGCATTGAAGATATTGACGCCGCCCTTCAACCTATGTTTTCCGGAACAGACGACGAGGAACGGAGCGGCATGGGATTTACAGTAATGGAAAGTTTTATGGACACCTTGAAGGTATATTCCATTCCAAACGAAGGCACCACCGTCACAATGACAAAGCATATAACAGGGGCAAGCGATGTATAACAACGAAGAATTATTAAAGCGGCTTGCAGACGGCGACCTTAGCGCAAAAAATTTACTGATAGAAAATAATATAGGTCTTATACATAACATAGTCAGACGCTTTTTGAATCGCGGACACGAAGCGGAGGATTTATTTCAGGTGGGGTGTATAGGGCTTATTAAAGCTGTGGATAAATTTGATATAAACTACGGTGTAAAATTTTCCACCTACGCAGTGCCTATGATTATGGGCGAGATAAAGCGTTTTATCCGTGATGACGGAATAATAAAAGTAAGCCGAAGCATTAAAGAAACCGCCGTCAAGGCAGTTGCAATCCGTGAGCGAATAACTGCCGAACACGGCAGAGAGCCTACCGTAACCGAGCTTGCAGACGAGCTTTCGGTCACGCCGGAAGAACTCAGCTTTGCCTTAGACGCAGGACTGCACCCGGAGTCCTTATACGCAACAGGCGATGACGGAAGCAGTGAAATCAAACCACTGATTGACAGAATAGAATGTCCGGAGAATTATGAAAATAATACGATTGACCGTCTGCTTATAAATGAATTGGTTTCTGCACTTGACGAGCGTGAACAAAGGATTATTACGCTTAGATATTTCAAGCAAAAAACGCAAGCACAGGTTGCGGCAGAACTTGGAATTTCACAGGTTCAGGTTTCAAGAATCGAGAAAAAACTGCTTCTTAAAATGCGACAAACAATTTTAGCGGAATAAATAACAAAAGCTTTGTAAACACTATCAATATTTAAAGGAGGGTGTTTATGAAGCTTTCTAAATCTGCATATCAAGATTATGTAAATCAAAAATCGCCCAACAGTAAAATCTTCAAGAATATGCTCTGGGCATTTGTTGTGGGTGGTCTTATCTGCACAATCGGCGAACTAATCGGTGATTTTTATACAAATATATTAAGCTTAAATGAGGAGTCTATGCGGACAGCTGTATCAATCACAATGATTTTTTTAGGCGCACTTTTTACCGGTCTTAACCTCTACGGAAAGCTCGCAAAGCATGCAGGAGCAGGAACACTTGTGCCAATCACAGGATTTGCAAACGCCATTGTGGCTCCTGCAATGGAGTTCAAGCGTGAAGGTTTTGTCCTCGGCACTGCCGCAAAAATGTTTGTGATTGCAGGGCCCGTTTTGGTTTACGGAATTAGCTCATCTGTTGTTATAGGGATTATCTATTATATAATCAGGCTTTTAGCGAGGGTATAAAAAATGAACAAAAGGATTGGCAAACAAACTGTAAAATTAAATAACGATATATATATCTTATCCTCCGCCTCCGTTGCCGGAAAAAAGGAGGGCGAAGGTCCGCTCAGTGAGCACTTTGACATTATTATGCCTGATGCGGAATGGGGAGAGAAAACCTGGGAAAAAGCAGAAAGTAAAATGCAAAAAGAAGCGATAACGCTTGCTCTGAAAAAGTCAAGCCTTACGCCGGATGATATAGACTATATTTTTGCAGGCGACTTGCTTAATCAATGTATAAGCTCCGCATTTGCCCTAAGGGAGCTTATGATACCATACTTTGGTATATACGGTGCTTGTTCAACGATGGTCGAGGGTATAAGTCTTGCTACAATGCTGATAGACGGAGGATATGCAAATAACTGCGTAGCGGTTACATCAAGTCACTTCTGCACATCTGAGCGGCAATACCGAAATCCTCTTGAATACGGAGGGCAACGCACACCTACTGCACAATGGACCGCCACAGGCTCCGGTGCAGTAGTGATAAGCGGCACGGGACACGGGCCGAAAGTCACGCACATTACCACGGGGCGAATTATAGATATGGGTATATCCGATGCCAATAATATGGGCGCCGCAATGGCACCTTCGGCAGTCGATACTTTAAAGACGCATCTTATCGACACAGGCAGAAGTCCTGATTTTTATGACCTTATTTTAACAGGGGATTTAGGAAAGGTGGGCAGTGAAATTCTGCTTGACCTTATGAAAGAAGAAGGCTATACTATAAACAATCACAAAGATAGCGGATGTATGGTATTTGACATTGATGCCCAAGATGTCCACGCAGGTGGAAGCGGTTGCGGTTGCATAGCAATCACTCTTACGGGATATATCTTAGGGCAGATGCGAAAAAAAGCCATCAAAAACCTGCTTGTAATCGGCACCGGTGCTTTGCTCAGTCCTACTTCTTCTCTTCAAGGTGAATCTATCCCCGGGATTTCGCACGCAGTTGCAATATCGGTGGATTAAGGAGGGGAAAAATGGAATATTTAAACACATTCTGGGTAGGAGGTCTGATATGTGTCTTTGCACAAATCCTGATTGACAAGACCAAGATGACCCCCGGAAGAATTTTAGTGCTTTTAGTAGTCGCAGGTGCGATTTTGGGCGCCTTCGGCATATACGACAAGCTTATCGACTTTGCAGGCGCAGGTGCAACTGTGCCTATCACGGGGTTTGGAAATATGCTTGCCAAGGGCGCAATGAAAGGTGTCAACGAAGAAAATCTTTTGGGGATTTTTACAGGCGGCGCAAAAGCATCAGCAGGAGGTATTACCGCATCCATATTCTTTGGATTTTTGATTGCAATAATTTTTATGCCAAAAGGGAAAGAGTAAAAACTATGCTTAAAATGATTTCCGAAAAAGGATTTAAAATTCTTAAAACACCACGCTGTATTTTAAGATGCGAGCGTTGCAATTCTATCCTTGCAACCTTAAATGCAAAAGAATTTGAATATATTTATTTAGAGGCACTGTGCAACTGCGGTGCAACCCCATATTTGCAAATGGGTGACCCGAACGCCTTTCAAAGCGGCGACCCGCCTGTCCGTCTTTATCATAAAGGCGGCTCGTACATATGTCAAAGATGCTCTGTGCCTCTGTTTAGCGTTACTGACTCGGTGATTAACTTTTCATTCCGCATAGTATGCAACTGCGGCGAAAAGTACAATTTGCGATTTGATTAGAAAGTTTAAAAATCCCATCAAACGCACTCTTTTAGCGTGCTTGGGAATACTGTAAGTTCACATAACATCTCTATAATCTTTTCAGCCTCGTCAGATGTGGCAAAAATATTCTCTGCACATTCGCTGTCAAGAATTCTTCCTGACTTGTCCTTCATAACCGACTTTATTCCATAAGGCTTATACTTATCATCGGAAGAAATAACCTCCATTGTTACAACAACCTCTGTTTCGTCTTCCAGCGTTGCAGCGTATGAAACCCCATTATCTTTTGTCATCATTTGATAAAACCTCCGTTTTAATTTTTGATATTACTAATATTGGCACATTTTGGCGAAAGTTTCAATCCCCATTTCATCGCACAATACGCTTTTTTAGAAAACTCAGTATTTACGGGGCTTTACAAAGATTTTTCAAAAAAACATCAAGATTATGTAAACCTCATTTTTTGAAAAAATATTAAATTGGACACAAAAAAGCCTCCCCACACGGGAAGGCTTTTAAAGATTTCTTACTCTACTACTGTAGGAACTGTATCGTTATTACGCATTTCGGTTCTGTTGTTGCGGACAATGGCAACACATTGCTCCATATCCTTCATAGAGCTTACAACAACCTTTTCGACAGTTTCCAAAAGGTTATCTGCATATGTATAAGCAGAGTCCTCAACTGCCTTAGCGTTTTCTCTTGCCTTTTCGATAATCTGATTGCCCTGTACGATTGCCTTCTTGGTAATCTCTGTTTCATTTACCATAGAGATAATCTTCTCTTCGGCAGTCTTGATAATACCATCGGCCTCATTCTGCGCTTCTTGAAGAATACGCTGACGCTCCTCCTTAATCCATTTTGCCTGCTTTAAATCATCAGGAAGCTTAAGTCTGATTTCTTGAAGGACATCTAAAAGCTCGTCCTTTTCAAGCATGCAACGACCTGTAAACGGTACTGCCGCACCCTTATCAATAATATCCTCTAACTCATCCAATAATTCCAATGCATCCATTGTAATTCCTCCTCTTTATTTACATAGGTCGCTTACTCAGCATACCTTTTATTAATATCATCTATTAAACATTCAGGCACAAGACCTGATAAATCGCCGTGATAACCGGCAATTTCTTTAACAATACTTGAGCTTAAAAACATATACTCACTGCGTGCGTGCAAAAACACGGTTTCAATCTTAGGATAAAGAGCCTGATTTGTAATTGCAATCTGAAATTCATACTCAAAATCAGATACCGCTCTAAGTCCCTTTAAAACAACACTTAGTCCGTTTTCCTTCATAAAATCAACAAGAAGTCCGGAAAAGGAAACTACCTCCACATTTTCAAGATGTGATGTAGCCTTCTTTAACATTTCGACACGCTCTTCTATTGTAAAGGCAGGCAATTTTGAACTGTTTACCAATACTGCGACAATAACCTTATCGAATATCTCTAAGGCGCGTGAAATTATATCTAAATGACCATTTGTACATGGGTCAAAGCTACCGGGATATACCGCTGTCCTCATTTTACTTATGTACCTCCAATAATGTAATCAGAGTCTTGCCATACTTTGCGGTCTTTATAATATCGAATTCGGAATTTTCGGCATTTTCGCCGCCGACCTCCGTCTCCAAAACAATTATACCGTCATTTTTTAATATCTTCTTTGCAGATATTTCTTTAAGCACAGGCTCGACAAGTCCAAGATTGTATGGCGGGTCCAAAAAAATAATATCAAACTGCTGCGTACAAGAATTCAAATATGAAAGTGCATCTGTTTGGCAAACCTTGACACCATCATCAAACTTTGCAAGTCTTAAATTGGAGCGTATAAGCTCTGCCGCCACAGGAGATTTATCATTTAAAACCGTCATCTTTGCTCCGCGGCTTATGGCCTCAATCCCCAAAGCGCCACTACCTGCAAAAAGGTCAAGCACATATGCACCGCCGACTCTGAACTGGATTATATTAAAGACAGACTCCTTTATACGGTCGGTCGTAGGGCGTGTATCCAAACCGTCCGGGGGCATAAGCTTTAAACCTCTGCGACTTCCGGAAATAATCCGCAATGTATTCACACCCAATCACAAGCATAATGCCTATATAAATATACTCTCTATATATTTATATCTTATATAAAGAGTTTTGTCAAGACTTTTAAAGCAAGTATTTATATATGATGTAAAGTTTATTTACATAAGGCATTCAGGAACTTATTCCATATTCACTATTACTTTTTACTTAAAAAATCCCCGCCGTGCCGTAAATGTCCGAAGTAAAAACCTGTTAACCAGGTGGGTAGCCGCCCAAACACATTACAAGTCCACTGGATACCAAAGGTATGAGGCATGTGCGCCGCGTTTGAAGTCGAAATCCCTATGCAAAATTTGTTGGTTTTACATTGAAGACAAATCTACGTACAAAGCAGGGTTTCTTTATGAATTTATTTTAGCACAAAACAATTCAAAATACAATAGGTAAATATTGCGTTTTCATTACGAAAACGTTCCACTTTTTCGGCGTTGTTACACGTCTTTTACATTTTATTACATTATGTTGAAATTCATTGAAATCAAGGAAAAGATAGGTATAATATTTTTAAGACTTAAATATACATATCTTAATCCAAAGGAGGTATGGCATATGAGAATAGAACGCATCAATGAAAACAAAATAAAAGTTTTGCTTGATGCCGACGAGGCATCACAGTGGAATGTAAGCTCCAAAAATTTAGGAGATGCCACGCCTGAGCTTAGTGATATGTTTTGGGCGGCAATACAAAAAGCACAAGAGGATGTCGGTTTCTTTGTTGACGGTGCAAAGCTCTTTGTAGAGCCTGTTCAAGACAGTACGTTCCCTTTGGTTATGATGATTACAAAAGTAATAAACGATACGGAGCTTCGGGAAGCAATAGAAAACAGCGGTCACAAAGGCAAAATCAAGTGTCGTGACCTGCACCTTCCGAGGCGTATCAAAAAGAGTGTACAAAGCTATATATACAAGTTCAGATGCTTTGAGGACTTATGCAATGCCGCAAAAGAGATTTTGGATATTCAAATAAAAGAAAGTAGTCTTTATAAATTTGCTGACGCATTTTATCTTGAACTTTCCGCCTTTGACGGTTATTCCTTATCGGCGGCGGAAAATATTTTGTCAGAATTTGCTGACAGAATTCAAACCGCCTCCGCAATGCACGGTTGCCTGTGTGAACACGGTGAAAAGATGATACAAGGGACGGCAATAGATGTATTAAACAGCTATTTTTAAAGCGGTGCTCAAAGCACCGCTTTTTGTGTATGAAAATCCTTATCTCTATTTTCCTGAGCAGAGTCTGGCATATACACTGTCTTTATTGCTGAGCAATTCTTCGTGCGTTCCTTCCTCTGCTATTCTTCCTTTATCAATTACCACTATCTTATCGCAGTTGCGAATAGTTGTAAGACGATGGGCAATCATTATTGTTGTCCTGTTCTGTATTACATTTTCTATGGCAGAATGTATCAAATGTTCGGTAGTGTTATCGACCGCCGCAGTTGCCTCATCTAAAATCAGTATCGGTTTATTACGGAGCAATGCCCGTGCAATCGACAAGCGCTGCTTTTGACCGCCCGAAAGCTTGACGCCTCTCTCTCCGATTATAGTATCATAACCCTCCGGCATCTCGCAGATAAAATCGTGGGCATTTGCAATCTTTGCCGCACGGACAATCTCCTTATCTGTCGGATTATCCACGCCGTAGGCAATGTTTTCTCTGACTGTGCCGTGGAACAAAAACACATCTTGAAGCACAATACTTATATTATCCCTGAGGGATTTAAAACTGACATCTCTTATATCAATTCCGTCAATGGTGACGCTTCCCTCGTCAGGGTCATAAAACCTTGTAACAAGGCTCGCCATAGTAGTTTTGCCGCCACCGGTTTCACCGATAAGCGCTACCTTTTCCCCTGCCTTTATATCTAAATTTATGTTCTTTAAAACTTCTTTCGTTTCATCATATGCAAATGATACATTATTAAATTTGATTTCGCCCTTTACGCCGCAAAGTTCGATGGGGGTTTCTTTTTCGTTTACCTCCGTCTTCTCGGAAAACAGTTCAAGAACACGTTCGCCCGCCGCAAGAGAGTTCTGCAAATCCTCACTTATGCGTGCAAAGGCACTAATAGGTGCATACAACATATTCAGATATAAAACA
>JAZLIC010000061.1:0-2551 GCA_045617225.1 Clostridia bacterium | reverse complement strand
CTTGGCCTCCGACTTAAGCTTTCCGCATCATACGGTGTACGATGCGCCGAAATAACATGCGCTTCAAATGAAACGCCGAATTCCTTTAATTTGTTTATTGCTCCCTCTACAACGGGCAAATCGGAATCACTGCCCATTACTATTGCAACATCTGCCATTTTTCTTCCTCCTTATCTTTCGTATACCACTCTGCCGTCAACCATTGTCATACATACATCACTGCCGTTTGCGGCATAAACCAAATGTGAAATTGTATTATGGTTTGGGGTCAGGTGCGGTACATCAAAATCAAGCATTATTATATCTGCAAGATAATTTTCTTTAAGCATACCCAGATTATCGTATCCAAGGACTTTTGCACCGTAAACAGTTGCCATTTTAAGCACCTCATACGCCGGAAGTACCGTTGGGTCATAGTTAATACCTTTATGCAGAATACCTGTAAGCTTTATTTCCTCAAACATATCAAGATTATTATTGCTTGAAGCGCCGTCTGTGCCGATTGTAACCGAAACGCCGGCATCTTTAAGCTTTGGCACAGGCGCAACACCTGATGCAAGCTTTAAATTGCTTATCGGATTATGAGATACTGTAACTCCGCGTTCTTTAAGCAACTTTATATCATCATCGGAAAGCCATACGCAATGTGCCGCAATCGTCTTTTCTGTAAGCATACCGCATTCGTCCATATACTGCGTCGGACTTATACCGTGGTCACGCATACAATCGAGGTTTTCTTGCTTTGTTTCTGACAAATGTGTGTGAATTAACAAATCATACTCTTTTGCAAGAGCAACGCTTTTCATAAGCGTTTCTTTACTGCAAGTATATACTGCGTGAGGTCCCACGGCAACACGAACCAAAGAGCTGTCTTTTGTTTGTTCCACAAGTGCTTTGACCTTTTCAATTCTTGCTTCCAAATCGTTATCCATTATGCAATCGCACAAAATCGCACGAATACCAAGTTTCTCTGCAACGCAAGCGGTTTCTTTCTCAAAAAAGTACATATCCAAAAAACAAGTTGTGCCGCTTGCGAGCATTTCTTTTACGCCAATCTCTGTTCCGACTTTTATATCATCACCGGTAAGAGTATCTTCAAAAGGAAAAATTTTTGTAAACAACCACTCTTGCAAGTTCATATCATCGGCATAGCTTCTGAGAAGTGTCATTGCAATATGCGAATGTGTATTTACAAGTCCGGGCATTGCAACTTTGCCCCTTCCGTCTATCTCTCTGTCAAAATCACCTTCCGGACGCTCTGAGCCCACATAACTGATTTTGTTACCGTCAACTGCAATAAAGGCATTTTCAATAACAGGAGCTTCATCTTCCATTGTGACTGCAATAACATCATATATTAAAGTTTTCATTCTTTATACCTCATATCATTTGTATTAGTATTTTTAATTTTATCTAAATACTTTTTTGCTTCAATTTTAGCAACTTCCATATTAAGATTTCTGTAATTTCCACATTCAATCTCACTTGCGCCGGGCATTTCGCCGGTATAGTTTATGATGCTTTGCAAGGTTTCTTTTATTAAATCAAGGTTCTCCTGATGGTCTGTATTTCTGATAAGCAGATAAAATCCGGTCTGACACCCCATAGGTCCAAAATATATTATCTTATCACCCATTTTGGAATTCCTGACCATAGTAGCAAATAGATGTTCAAGCGAATGCAGTGCACTGTTTGAAATCACATCACCTGTATTTGGCTTTCGCATACGCAAATCATATGTAACTATATCATCATCAATCCTTGAAATATAGACGCCGACATCAATTTTTCTGTGGTCAACCGTAAAGCTTGCTATCTTCCTCAAATCTTATTTACCACCTTTTCTATAAGATTTTTAAGTCTGGCTTTTGACTCCGTTTCAGCTGCATCAATGACAGATTTATTAAATCCGCCATCGTCCATTCCCGCCGCCAGATTGGAAACGCAAGATAAGCAAAGCACTTCCATACCGCAATGCACCGCTGTGATAACCTCGGGCACCGTGGACATACCAACCAAATCGGCGCCAAGCAAACGGAGCATTTTTATCTCCGCAGGTGTTTCAAACTGAGGACCACCCATATAGGCATAAACGCCTGTCTTAAAAGGGATATCAAGCTCATTCATTGCTGTTTTAGCAACCGCTCTTAACCTTTTGGAATACGCATCTGTCATATCAAAGAAGCGTTCCCCAAGTTCATCGGGGTTTTTACCCCTCAGCGGACTGTCCAAATCAAATTTAATATGGTCGTTTACCACAACAATATCTCCGGGGCGATAGTCAAAGTTTATTCCGCCTGTGATATTTGTCAATACAAGTGTTTTAACACCAAGTTCTTTTAGTGTTTGCACCAAGACGGCTATATCCGACATATCATAACCCTCATAAAAATGTGCTCTGCCCTGCAAAATTGCTACCGTCTTATCACCAATGTCACCAACATACAGATTGCCTTTGTGCATTGGAGCAGTCGGAATGGGAAAGCAGGGTATTTCGGTATATGGAATAACCGTTGCATTCGTCGCAAGCTTCGCAACATTAAGTCGGAGG
>JAZLIC010000060.1:0-4152 GCA_045617225.1 Clostridia bacterium | reverse complement strand
TACCTTAATCAAAAACACTAATCCCGATAGTTCTCGAGAATATGTTTTTGGCGAATCATTGTATGACATATCTGCAACCGAAGGTGTTAAAGATTGGCATAATTAATGCCACATAAAGTCTTTTAGTCTAAAAGCTCCCTGAAACCAGAGAGGACAGGGGACGGTTCCTTGTCTTGACAGAAAAATCTAATCATGATAGAATAAAACAGGGTGATTGAAATGCCGAGAGGTGCAAGGATAAAAAGCGAAAGCGGAAGATATCATATAATGCTACGCGGAATCAACAAACAGGTTATTTTTGCAGAGGATGAGGATAGGTTGAAATTTATCTCTATTCTTGCCCGGAGCAAAGAAAAAAGCGGTTGTAAAATATATGCCTACTGTTTAGTCGGAAATCATATTCACCTCTTACTTGAGGAAGGCTCGGAACCGATTGAAAACACAATGAAACGAATCGGCAGTAATTATGTTTATTGGTATAATCTTAAATATTCCCGAATAGGGCACCTCTTTCAGGACAGATTCAGAAGCGAACCAATTGACAATTCTGAATATTTCTACACAGTTATCAGATACATTCATCAGAATCCGGTCAAAGCAGGTCTCTCGAAAGAGCTGGATTACCGATTCAGTAGTTTTTCTGCATATCTTGCACCGGATAAACTGGGACTTGTCGATACGCAAATTGCGTTGGAGGAAATTGACTATTCCGAATTTATGAAAATGCAATATGAAAGCAATGTTGACCGTTGTCTTGATGTGACGGAAAGTAAATCGGTTGTCCGTGTTACAGATGAACAGGCACAGGCTATAATTAACAAAATCAGCAAAACGGAAAATATAAATGCGTTTCAGCTGCTTCCACCTGAAGTACAGGCGAAAAATATATTAAAATGCAAGAAAAAAGGTGTTTCAATCAGACAACTCAGCCGATTTACAGGTATATCAAAAGGTGTTATTGAAAGAATCTGTAAAAGAAACAAATAAGACAAGGAACCGTCCCCTGTCTTATTAAAAACGACAAATTCGAACTTGAACGAGTCTTGATCGTAAGCCGACATAATATACGCTCACCTCTTTCGGGCGGAGATTTGCTTTTAAATCAGATAACCCCTAATGAGTGGTTTTCGTGGGCTTCCGATTCGGGCGAACTTTCAGAAAAGGGCGGACAACTTGAAGCGGCGATGGGACAGCTTTTCAGAAAATGTCTGGAAAACAAGAGTTTTATTCCGAAAAATTGGCAGCCGAAGAACGATGAAGTGAGATTCTATTCAATTCATTATAACCAAATAATATGTATAAATGTATGTGAGCGAGTGAGATTAAATGAAAGTTGAACTGATAGGTCTTACAAAAAAATTTGGCGGTGCCTCCCATAAGGATGCGCCTGTAATTGCGGTAAATAATATAGACCTTACTTTGCCCGACGGTATGCTTGTTGCCCTGCTCGGTCCCTCCGGCTGTGGCAAAAGCACAACGCTTAATATGATAAGCGGACTTATAGACCCCACCGAGGGCAGTATCCTGTTTGACGGCGAGGATGTAACAAAGACTCCCCCCGAAAAGCGCAGTGTAGGCATGGTTTTCCAAAACTATGCCCTATATCCGCACATGACGGTGCGACAGAACATAAAATTCCCCCTCGGTAATTATAAGGGTAAGCAAAAGCTCACTGCCGAGCAGACCGAGGAACGCATAAGCTCGGTCGTAAAGCTTGTGCAGATAGAGGAGCTGCTTGACCGTAAGCCCGGTGAGCTTTCGGGCGGTCAGCAACAGCGCGTTGCCATTGCAAGAGCGCTTGTAAAATTACCGAGGGTGTTGCTGCTCGACGAGCCACTGTCCAATCTCGATGCGCGACTGCGCCTGCAAACGCGTGAGGAGATACGCCGTATACAGAAAAAGACGGGGATAACCACCGTTTTCGTTACCCACGACCAGGATGAGGCGATGAGCATATCCGATATGATAGTCGTGATGAAGGACGGTGCCGTTGCACAGACGGGAATGCCGCAGTCGGTTTATGACGATCCGAGCAATCTTTTTGTAGCAAAGTTTTTAGGCACGCCGCCTATAAACATCTTTGACGGTGAGATACGCGGCGGCGACCTGTACATAGGCGACGATTTTATAACCCATACCAGGCTTAAGAACGGCAAAGTAACAGTTGGTATACGCCCCGAGGGGTTTGATCCCGCAAAGGACGGCAGGTTTATTTGTGAGGGCGACCGCATAGAGGTAATGGGCAGAGACATGATAGTCCTTGCACATAATGCCGCATCGCACGAGCCCATCATCCGCGCGATAGTTTCGCATGATGATGACACCGCATTTACCGACGGTAAGATACGTTTCAACATAAAGCCGAACAAATTATATATCTTTGACAGTGCCACGGGCGAGCGCTTGCGCTTTGAAAGGGACGGTAAGGGTATATGAAAAAGAATGCAAAGGCATGGCTCTACCTTGCGCCTGCGCTGGTGCTTCTCATACTGTTTATGCTATATCCCCTTATCGATGTATGTATATATTCTCTTGAAGAGGGCTACAACTCCGCATCGCAAACCTCATACGGTATAGGATTTTATAATTTTGAGTATGTTCTTAATGATCCGTATTTTATTCAGGCTGTAAAGAACACCTTTATAATCGTGCTTATAACCGTTCCGGTATCTACCGGACTTGCTCTGCTTATATCCCTTGCGCTTTCTTCAATCACAAAGCTGAAAGAGCTGTTTCAGTCCGTATTTTTTCTGCCTTATGTTACCAATACTCTTGCGGTAGGACTTGTCTTCATGGTGCTTTTTGATAAGACCGAGTACACAGAGGGGGTTGTTAATATGCTGATACGCATTTTCGGCGGCGCCGGAGTGGACTTTATCGACGGACCGTACTGGGCAAAGATGCTTGTTATGTGCATATACACGGTATGGATAGTTCTGCCCTTCAAAATACTTATACTTACAAGTGCGCTCGCATCGGTGGACGATAATTACTACAACGCCGCCAAAATAGATGCAACACCGCGTATGAGGGTGTTCACCCGTATAACCCTGCCCATGATATCGCCCATGATATTCTACCTTGTCATCACCGGATTTATCGGCGCCTTCAAGGCGTACAGTGATGAGGTGGCGCTCTTTGGGACCGACCTTAACGGCGCGGGCATGAATACGATAGTGGGCTATGTTTACGATATGCTTTACGGCAAAAGCGGAGGCTATCCGTCCTACGCTTCGGCGGCGGCGCTGATACTTTTCGGCATCGTGCTCATAGTGACCGCGATAAATCTTTTAGTGCGTAAAAAATACGTATATCATTAAGGGGGCGCAGTATGGATAATGAACTGAATGCACTGCCCTACATGCACAAAAAGCACGACCGTCTTCTCAGTGCAAGCTCGCGCTTTTCGGCAGTTAAATTTTTGGCATACCTGCTGCTTACCGTATGGGCGATAATGGTGCTTTTCCCTTTTTACTATATGGTGCTTACTTCGCTTAAGGGGTATGCCGAATATAACAGGGAGATAACCCCCTCCCTCGTAACCCTTTCTCCCACACTGCAAAACTATTCCGATGCATTTACGCAGGTGACTCTCGGCAGGTACTTTTTCAATACCGTTGTCTTTGCGCTTATAACCACGGCGGTAATGCTTATAGTCAGCGTGCTTGCCGCCTACGCCTTTTCGCGCATGGATTTCAAGGGAAAAAATCTGCTCTTCACCGGATTTCTGGCGCTTATGATGATACCCAACGAGCTTGTTATCATAACCAACTTCCGCACTATTACCGAATGGGGTATGAGAAACACCTTTGGCGGACTTATAATGCCCTCGATAATGTCGGTGTTTTATGTATTTCTTTTGAAAGAAAGCTTTGAAATGGTGCCGGAGGAACTGTATAAGGCGGCAAAAGTGGACGGCACATCCGATATAAAGTATCTGTTCAGAGTAATGATACCGATATGCCGCCCCACGGTAGTTACCGTGCTTATCCTCAAAATAGTTGAATGCTGGAACTCCTATCTATGGCCGCGCCTTATAACCGATGATAAGGCATACTTTTTGGTATCCAACGGTATACAGGAGATGCGGCAGAACGGACTCGGCAGAGAAAACATACCTGCGATGATGGCGGCGGTAGTTGTAATATCATT
>JAZLIC010000059.1:0-19566 GCA_045617225.1 Clostridia bacterium | reverse complement strand
GCTATATGTAAATCACCTATTCCGTCAGGCACCATACTTTCGATATATAATTGGTACTGTCCGTCACGCTCATAAACGCCTATTCTGCCACGGCAGATTACCTTCATACCATTATCAGGTTTAAAGGTAAGCTTTGTCGCCGCACTGCGAAACATCACTGCACGCATAACACCGCTTTCATCTTTAAGGGACATATACATATGCCCTGAAGAATGTGCTTTAAAGTTAGAAAGCTCTCCCTTAACCAAAACATCACTCAGTATATCATCACGGCTTAAAATCTCTTTTATATAAAGGTTTACCTGTGTTACCGATAGTGCTTCTCTTTCTATCATTTCATCATCCCATTTAATCAAAACAGAGCAACGGGATAACCCTCTGCTCTGTTTAAAGCTATAATTTACTGTTGTTTTTGAATACTGCCGAGAATACCGTTGACAAAAGGTGCGGCTTCCTCGCCCTCATACTTCTTGGCAATGGCAATAGCCTCGTTCACCGAAACTGCATTCGGTATATCCTCGCAATATAGCATCTCATATACAGAAAGGCGCATAACTGCTAAACTGACAGCAGAAATCCTGTCAATTGTCCAATCCTTTGCAAACTCTGTAATCTTATCATCAATTGTTTTAAGGTTTTCCGCTGTTCCAAAGACCACACGGTTTATATACTCTGCCTGTTCGCCGGCATCGAATTCCGCAAAATAAAACTCCGTTATCTGCTCAAGCTCATCCGGCTGAAACTTATACTGAAAGAGTATCAGGAACGCACCTTCTCTTGCTTTTCTTCTGTTCATTATCACTCGGAGATTATTCTCCGTCCTCCATTGTTTCATCTTCGACGATTATTTCGTCATCAGTTTTTTCTTCAGGTGTATCCTCTGCCTTCTTTACAAATGATACTCCTTCAACGCTGACATTGACAGCAGTAACATCAAGTCCTGTCATAGCCTCGACTTCACTCTTTACCTTGTCTTGTATCTCCCACGCAACATCCGGAATTTTTGCACCATATTCAACAACAATAGCCAAGTCAAGCTCAACAGTGTTTTCCTCAATATTGACCTTTACGCCCTTAGAGAGATTTTTCTTTCCCAAAAATTCCGCAAAGCCGCCCGAAATACTGCCAGCCATACCTACAACGCCGTCTATACCGGTTGCGGCAATTGATGCGATAATAGCAACAACATCATTAGAAATGTTGATATTTCCATTATCAATAATTTCAGGATTTGTTGTGTTTTCCATATGCTATACCTCCAAAATATCGAAATATATTATATCGTTTATAGTATACCATATTGAAAATATTTTTACAATGCTTTTTTATAAGTTTTTTATCATTTATTATTCGTGGCTCAGCTTTATACCCTTTGCCGGTATACCTGCCTTAGACACAACTATTTCTTTTACCTGTGCCGCAGATGTATCATCAATTTCCTTGCCTGATACAATAATGGTAATATCACCGTTTTCTATTATTGCAAGGCAGTCCTCAAATCCCTTTGCTTTAATCAATGTTTCTATAGTGCCTTCTTTTTCCGCATTCTCACTTGCAAGCCTTATTTTATTTTCCGCTTCATCTTTATCCTCCTGTGAGGCATTTTCGTTATCCAAAATTTCCTGCCAAGAAGCGACGGACGAACTTCTTCTCTCATCCCTGTCCTGTCTTGTCTTTGAAAGTCCCGGGGCTTTCTCCTCTTTTTGTTCTTCTTCCTTAGGCTTTGCATCACTCGCAACCGAAACATAAGAATTACTGTTTGTTTCCGTTGTCCATCTGTAATAGCCTGCCGCTATCACAAGTGCAACCAAACCGAAAAGCAAAATCTGTTTCCCTTTGAAGCCTGAATTTTTCTTTTTCATTTTTCATCTCTCCTTTTATATTAGCTTGTCACTTTAATTCTATGCGCAGGCAGTCCGTACAATGCCTTTACTGCCTCATAAATTTTAAGTTTTATGCTCTCGCTTTTTGCGCCTGTTGCCACAACAACTATTCCTGTCGGCTTTGGATACTTTTCTTCTATAACGACAGGCTCGCCTTTTGAGCTTTGAGATGTCATCACAACCGTTCTGTCACCCTCTGACTCCTTCTCCTTTACGGATTTTTCATCTGCTTTTTCCTGACTTTTGCTCTTTGTGTCCGTTGCCAAGACCTTCTTTCCGTCGCTTTCAAAAGTAATCATAACATATACCTTGCCAACACCTTCTATCTTTTCAAGAGTGGAACAGAGCTTATCTTCCATCTCTTTTACATATTCGCCCTTTTCTTCCGTAATCACAACCTTATCTTCCTTTTTATCACCTCCAAAAAAGCCGCTTCCGAATAAAAATATAATCGCCAAAACAATTGCCGCTACAACAATTTTGTTAAGTCCTTTTCGCTCGGCAGTATCGGCTTTTCCGCTATGCAAAAAGTTTAAGTTCATTTTTTGTCACTCCTAAAGTTCAACCGTTATAATCTCCTCCGATACGCCCGTGCTTACCTTAACCGCCTTTTTTATCTCGGAAATTTCACTGTCACTAACCTCATTCTGAGGCAAAATCAAAACTTTTTCTATCTCACCAAAATGCTCTTCCTCCTGCCTTATCTCTACGCATACATCTATATCACCGTACTTGTTTTCAAAGCTTTCTAAGATTTTATCCTCAATCTTTTTGGTGTATAGCTTTAAAACCTGCTCTTTTTGTGTGTCTTCCATATCGCTCATATCTAAAAACGCTTCCCTTTCGGCAGGCACATCAATATGAAAGTATGGCAGATAGCCATCGGATACGATTTTGCCAAGAGGTGACAGGATAATAAGGCTTATGATAATTCCGAGTACAAGGCGTACATATTTTTTAATTTCACCCTTTGGCAGTATGGTTTCAGTGCCCGCAGACAATAGGACGGCACCGCATATTGCCATCGCCAAGCTTTTTATATATTCCATAATGGCCCCTATCTTCCAAGCATAATTGCAGAGTTACCTGCATTTATAACAATGGTAAGTATGATAATAAACATAACACTGACGGTCGAAAGGAAAGAAAACACCACCGATACCGAGTCCGCAAGTCCCGACAGACATTTTGTTATCTTCGAATCCGCTATTGGCTCCAAAATTGCCGCAGTAGTGCGAAAAATTATCAAAGATGCAATAATTTTTAGAAGCGGTGTTACCACTATAAGAACGATAACGAGTCCGCAAGTCAGACCAACTGCATTTTTAATTGCCAAACTGCAATTCATCACCGTTTCCACCGTTTCTGCAAGAATTCCGCCAACCACGGGAATTATGTTTGATGTTGCAAACTTTGCAATCTTTAAGCTGATACCGTCTGCACCGCCTGCGGCAATGCTTTTAAAGCCGACTACGCTTACAAAAATTATCATCATACAACTAAGGCCCCATTTTATCACCTGGTTTAAAAACTTTGTCAAACGGTCGGTCTTTATTTTATCAGACATACACCCTACTATGCTTACCGCAGTACTTATCATTATAATGGGCAAAAAAACTTTTATGATTACCGTTACGGAAATTTCTATTATCAAAAGCAAAGTCGGCTCTATAACTGCTGCCGATACTATCGCCCCCACTCCTATAAGCGACGCTAAAACAACAGGCACTATAAGCCGCATAAAAAGGGCGGCGTTTTCTATGGTAGACTTTGCACAACTTATCACATCAAAGAAAGCCGCAGAGGCTATGCCGACAATCATAATATAGCAAGCAAAATATGCGACCTGTTCTACTCCCTCACTTCCGAATGCGGAGCGCATATTTATCAGGTATGAACAAAGAATAGAAAGTGCCAACACCAAAACCATAATTTTAAGTGAGGAATAAACCTCGCCGAGCAGAATTTTTATCCCTTTGTTTATGATGGCGTTTAGGTCAAAATCATATTTACCTGTTGCAATTTCAAGAAGAATTCTGTCCGCATCAAACCCGGGAACAACGCTCTCTATCTCTGTATCTGCCACACTGTCTTGTATCTGCTCACCATAGATTGACGCATAGTCTTCAAGCAAGGTTTGGTATTCCTCCTCGGCATATACTCTTTGAGGAGAAATCACAATAAACAGAATAATCAAAAAAAGTACCTTCTTCATTTCCTTCATCCTTAAAAGTTTATAATACTGCTCACCAACTCCAAAAGTCTATACACAACAGGCATAGACATTGCGGCAATAATAATCTTGCCGCCGAATTCAATTTTACTTGCAATAGCTCTCTCGCCTGCATCTAAACAAAGCTCTGCTCCGAACTGCGTCACATACGCCGCACCGATTATCTTTATCACTATACCCAAGTACTTTATATCGACTCCGACTTGTGCGGCAATATCCTCAAACATACTAAGCACCGCTTTTAAATAAGGTATGATTAGTGCAAACATAATGGGATATGCAATAATAGGTATGAGCAATGCAAATTCCGGTCTGTATTTCTTAAGCAATGTAGCAAACACCACAGAAATTATACCGACGCCAAGTATCTTAAATATTGACATATCTACAACCCAAACACACTTTTTACGGTATCAAAAAGGACGCTTATTTGTTCTACCACCATCAAAAGCACGACCACAAGTCCCGCAATGGTTGTCATCATTGCCTGGTCCTCTCGTCCCGAACGCACAAGCAAGACATTTAAGACCGCCACAAGAATTCCTATCGCCGCCACCTTAAAAATTAAATCGACTCCGTCCATAAACACACCCCATATTCTCAAATGCTTTAAAATGTCACTATTACAAAAAGCAATCCCACCAATATTCCTGATATTCGATACAGTTTTTCGTTTTTCTCCGCTTCCTCCCGTGCTGATGCTTCAACCGCCTTTAATCTCAGACATGCCGCACTTATATTATCAATTTCACTCTCTACATCACCTCTGCCTAAGTTGACTATAAACATATTCAGTATTTTAAGCTCATCATCACTTAAAAGGAGCTTCTTCCGGTTTTCAAAAACAGCGGTATTCCAGGCATCACACGCCGAGGCGTCGCCCCTGTTTTTTAAGATTTCGCCTGTTCTTTTAAATATCTTTCCTACCACTCCTTTCCGTGTTTCCGAAACTCCGTATATAGCTTCGGATACAGGCAGATTGAAAAATCGTATATTAAACTCCAACTGTTTAAGTGCCTCTCCGAAAGCGGCAAGTTGTGCAGTATGCACCCTAAGTCCGCCTGCCATATACCTTCCGAAATACATTCCGCCCGCAACGACGACTGCCGCCGCCAATATTTTAACTATCATATAGCCTGTACCACGCCTTGACTTGGCAGTACCGCTTTTTTAAACACTTCTGCCCTGAAAAGCGGTTTAAGTACCTCACGGCGTTTTACCTCATCAAGCGACTCTCCGTGGGTGCTTGCGATAAGAGTTACCCCTGTTCCGAAAGCGTACAAAAGTGCTTTTACCTCCTCATCTGTCGCAACCTCATCGGTAACTATTACCTGTGGCGACATTGTCCGAAGAAGCATTAGCGTTGCAAGTTGTTTGGGTGCATTTTCTATCACATCGGTATGTATACCTATATCGTTTTGCGCCTCTCCTTTATAAAGGGCGGCAATCTCTCCGCGCTCGTCAACAAGTCCGACCTTTATCCCAAGATTTGAGATTTGTCTTGTCATATCCCTAAGCAGAGTTGTCTTTCCCATAAGTGGCGGTGCAATAACAAGGGTGCTTTCTATCCTTTTTCCATCACTGATATGCGGCATCACAAAATCTGCAAAACCTTTTACCTGATGTGCAACACGTATATTTATCGAGCTTATGTCACGGAAGTTTTCTATCTTACCGCCGTCCATAATTCCTCTGCCGCAAAACCCAACTCTATGCCCGCCGTTTATGGTGACAAACCCCTGCCGTATCTCATCTAAATGTGCATATATCGAGTTTTCACACACATTTCTGAAGGTGTGTTTTACATCTTCATTTGATACCATATAACCTTGTGCATAGTTATCGGTCAGGCCACGCATAGTGCTTACGGTATGATTTTCCTTTCCTACTCCCACTACCAACGGGCAACCGATACGAAGTCTGATTTCCGTAATATCGGTTGTATCAAATACCGGCTTTAAAAGCTCCCGTATATGTATTGGCAGATAGTTTAAGATATTGTAAATTCTGCTTTGCATATCAACTCTCCTTTTTTATCTACTATATGAGATGTTGTCCAAATATAGAACGGGAAAGTGGTATATAACAAAAAAAGACTTTCAAAACGAAAGCCTCTTTAAAATCAATTTTTCAAATTATTATCTTGCAGTTTTTTCAGGGATTTTTTCAGGTTCATCTTTTTGTGCAAGTACACCCGTACCGCCCTCGACAACGCCGTCACTTCTGAGCACTGTGAAGATACTGCCGAAGAAGCACCTTAAATCAAACATAAAGCTCAGATTATTTGCATATTCACCGTCAAGCTTTGCCTTGACAGGGATTTCAAGCTCATCTCTGCCGTTTATCTGTGCCCAGCCGGTAAGTCCGGGCATTATATCATTTGCGCCGTACTTATCACGCTCTGCAATTAAGTCGTCCTGATTCCAAAGGGCAGGTCTTGGACCGATAATTGACATATCGCCCCTGAAAATATTCCACATCTGCGGAAGCTCATCAATCGAAGTCTTGCGGATAAACTTTCCTACTTTGGTTATGTATTGGTCAGGGTCCTTAATTAAGTGTGTTGGTAGGTCAGGCACATTTTCCTTCATACTGCGGAACTTATAAAGCCAAAAACGCTTTTTACCCTTTCCTATACGCTCCTGCTTAAATATTGCCTTGCCCGGGTCCTCTATCTTTACTGCCAGAGCGGTAATTCCCATAGGTATTGCAAGGATTATAAGTCCCAAACCTGACAGGATAATATCAATCAATCTTTTAAAAAACTTTGTATACATAACTCTCACCCAAAACTAAAATACCATATATCAAGGTCATATTAACATATAAAAGTTTTAAAGTCAATGCGTTAAATTATTCCTGCAAAGTTTCCCATTCCTCATAATATTCCGAAAGCATTTCCGTGTTTTGGCTCATCTTCTCGGTTATCTCCTGAACTCTCACATAGTCGCTGTATACTTCCTCTTTTGCCATTTCGCTTTCCATAAATGAATTTTCACTTTCCAAAGCGTCAATAAGTTCTTCAAGCTCACGGATACGATTTTTCCGCATTGCGTTTGCACGGCGCTGCTCTTTTCCGCCATATGTTGTAGTCTGCTTTTTCTTTTCCTTAGGTTCAAGGCGGGCATCGCTCGGCTTTTGGGTGGTGCGCTCTTTATAATACTCATACGCACCGTCATATACCACTGCACCGTCTTTGGTAAGCTCCACAATCTTATCCGGAACTCTGCTTAGCAAATACCTGTCATGTGAGATAAAGACAAGCGTTCCTTCATAATCAAGAAGTGCCTGCTCCAAAATTTCCTTAGAGGGCAAGTCAAGATGATTTGTCGGCTCGTCCATTAAAATTACATTTGACTTTTCAAGCATAATTATGCAAAAGGCAAGCTTTGCTCTTTCGCCGCCGCTTATTACCTTAACAGGCTTATATACATCTTCACGGCTTAAAAGAACATTCCCCAAAACACGCCTTATTTGTGCCTCGGGTATCTGCGGAAATCTGTCCCATAGCTCATCTATTGCCATATTTTCAGGGTTTAGGTTTAAGTTCTCCTGTTCGTAATAACTGATGCTGGTATTTTTCCCCCATTCAAAGCTTCCGCCGCCAAGGGGGATTTCTCCCAAAATCGTCCTGAAAAACGATGATTTGCCTACACCGTTATCACCTATTATGGCAACCTTCTCTTTTCGTTTTACGGATAGTGAAACGCCCTCACAAATCTTTTTGCATTCCTTGCCTACACATATATCCATATCCTCGACCGTAAGTACATCTTTATACGGCTCTTTGGTCATATCAAATTTTAACTTTATCTGCTTTAAATCGCCTTCCGGTTTTTCGATACGGTCCATATTTTCAAGGATTTTAAGGCGTGATTTTGCACTGTTTGAGGTAGAGGCACGAGCAATATTCTTATCAACATAGGTTTGAAGCTTGTTAATTTCTTCCTGTTGCGCCTCGTATGCCTTCTCGTTTAAGATGCGCCTTTCTTCCTTTTGAACCAAATATTGTGAGTAGTTTCCTTTATATGTATAAAGCTTTGTACGCTCAATTTCAAAAATATTATCAACTATTTTGTTTAAAAAATATCTGTCGTGAGATACAACAAGTATTGCACCGTTATAGTTTATCAAATATTCTTCAAGCCAATTAAGCGTTTTAAAATCCAAGTGGTTTGTCGGCTCGTCAAGGATTAAAAGGTTTGGTTCTTCAAGCAAAAGCTTTGCAATGGCAAGGCGTGTTTTCTCGCCGCCGCTAAGCGTGCTTATAACCGTGTCCAAATCCCTGTCCATAAAACCCATACCGTTTAAAATTGTTTTTATCTTTACATCAACATTATAACCGTCACGGCTCTCAAACTTATTCTGCGCCTTCATATATTCCGACGAAACACGCTTATATTCATTTGAGGTATGGTCTGAAATATTCGCCATTTCAACTTCTAATGCACGCATTTTATTTTCTGCCGCAAAAACATCGTCAAATACGCTTCGCATTTCAGCTATAATACTGTTATCTCTTTCAAGTCCTGCATTTTGGGCAAGGTAACCGACGGATAGGTTGCTTCCTCTTACAACTTCACCCTCGTCCGCAGAAAGTTCACCAAGCAGAACTTTAATAAGTGTAGACTTTCCTGCCCCATTAACGCCAATAAGACCGTAGCGGACTTTATCCTCTACGGTCAAATTGATATCACTTAAAACTGTTTTATCTGCAAACTTTTTTGTTAAATTCTCGACTGATAACAGCATAGTTACTAAATTCTATTCAAAGTCGTATCCGCTTTGAATCATATTGATGTTTACATCTGCAAGAGCCGCCTTTGAAGGTGGAATATGTGCTCTTACGCTATTTGCGATTTCCTCCATGGTAAAGACAGGCTTCTTCTTTAAGAAAGCACCAATCATAACCATATTTCCGAGAGTAGCATTGCCGGCATCTTCTGCAATCTTCTTTGCCGGAATGTATACAACGGTTACATCATCACGCTCTACCTTTGTATCGCAGAATACAGAGTCGATAATGATTACGCCGCCCGGACGAACTGTGTTTACAAACTTATCAAGCGAAGGCTTGTTCATAGCAAACAAAACATCGCACTTGCTGATAATAGGTGAGCCGATAGGCTCATCAGAAATTATTACGGTACAGTTTGCAGTACCGCCACGCATCTCAGGGCCATAAGACGGGAGCCAAGAAATCTGTAAATCCTCGTCCATACCTGCATATGCAAGTGTTTTACCTGCAAACAAAACGCCCTGCCCGCCAAAGCCTGCTATTGTAATCTCTGTAGTCATTAACGAACGCCTCCTTCTGCTATTGTATCCTTGTATACACCAAGCGGGAATACAGGCATCATCTCATTGCGGAGTCGCTCTAATGCCTTATCCGGACTGAGTCCCCAGTTTGTAGGACAGGTAGAGAGAACTTCTACAAGAGAAAATCCCTTGCCTGCCATCTGACATTCAAATGACTTGCGGATAGCCGCCTTTGCCTTTTTGATATTCGGGATTGTGTCAACTGCAACACGCTCAATATATGCAGCGCCCGATATGGTAGAAAGCATTTCCGAAACCTTGATAGGATAACCTTGGTTTTCTATCTTTCTGCCATAAGGTGTGGTCTGTGTAATCTGACCAACCAATGAGGTAGGAGCCATCTGACCGCCTGTCATACCATAGATTGTGTTGTTTACGAATATAATAGAAATGTTCTCCGCACGTGCAGCGGTGTGAACTGTCTCCGCTGTACCGATAGCCGCCAAGTCACCGTCACCCTGATATGTAAACACCAACTTATCAGGGTTTACACGCTTGATGCCTGTCGCAACTGCCGGCGCACGACCGTGTGATGCTTCCTGCATATCACATTCAAAGAAGTTATACGCAAGTACACTGCATCCTACCGGTGCAACACCGATTGTGTTGCCTTCCATTTCCATTTCGTCAATTACTTCCGCAACCAAACGATTTATTATACCATGCGTACAGCCCGGGCAATAATTTGTTACCACGTCACTGAGTGCATGCGGTCTTTTAAATACTGTTTCCATATTATTTACCCCCTTCTACGCTTGTCCTAAATACTTCTCAATTTCTGCAACGATTGCATCCTGCTCCGGTACCATACCGCCGTTTCTTCCGTAGAAGTATACAGGCTTTGCACCGTTTACTGAAAGCTTTACATCTTCAACCATCTGTCCAAGACTCATCTCAACGCTTAAAAACATCTTTGCGGTCTTTGCACGTTCTTCAAATACCTTTGCAGGGAATGGCCAAAGTGTTATAGGTCTGATTAAACCGACTTTAAGTCCCTTCTCTCTTGCCTGACGCATTGCAGACATAGCTACACGGGCAATAGTACCATACGCTACAAGGATAAGGTCTGCGTCCTCTGTTTGATACTCCTCAAACATCGGCTCCTTTTCCATTACTGTAAGATAACGCTCATAACGGTCGTTATTAAGCTTTTCAAGCTCCTCCGGTGTGAGGTAAAGAGAATTTATGATATTCTTCTTACGCTGCATTCCCGTACCTGTTGTTGCCCAAGGCTTTTTAGGAAGGTCTGCTAAATCAACAGGCTCTTTAAACTCAACAGGCTCCATCATCTGTCCGAGCATACCGTCGCCCATAATCATTGCAGGCATACGATATTCGTCCGCCTTATTAAATGCGTGGTCAACCAAGTCCGCAAGTTCCTGTACCGATGACGGCGCAAAGACGAGCAAATGATAATCACCGTGACCGCCGCCCTTTGTAGCCTGGAAATAGTCGGACTGTGCAGGCTGAATACCGCCGAGTCCGGGGCCGCCACGCACAATGTTTACAATAAGGCAAGGAAGGTCTGCACCTGCAATATAGGATATACCCTCCTGCTTTAAGCTGATGCCCGGGCTTGATGAGCTTGTCATAACACGCGCACCTGCACCTGCTGCACCATAAACCATATTTATTGCGGCAACTTCACTCTCTGCTTGAAGGAATGTACCACCCATCTTGGGCATCTTCTTCGCCATATAAGCCGCAAGCTCTGTCTGCGGGGTAATAGGATAGCCGAAGAAGTGTCTGCAACCGCTTCTGATTGCCGCTTCTGCCAATGCCTCGTTACCCTTCATCAATACTTTTTTATTCATAAATTCACCTCCGATTATCTTTCAACCGTTATAACACAGTCGGGACAAATTGTCGCACAAAATGCGCAACCTATACACTGCTCCCGGTCTGTAATACAGGCAGGATGGAAACCCTTTTCGTTTAACTTTTCTTTTGACATTTCCACAATCTTTTTAGGGCAAACCGTTGTGCATAACCCACAACCTTTACAACGGTCCTCTCTGAATGTTACCTTTGCCATACTATCCCTTCTTTCTAAAAAATACTCTATTAAAACCAACTATAATTCTTGGTTAATATACAAATCTATCGGATACAAAAGTTCTTTGTACTTATCAGGCAACTTGCCTAAAAATTCCGCCTTGCCTGATATATAACTTACGGGAAGTCCTGTTTTTTTTGAGAACGACTCCGCAAGTGCCTGTCCTTCTTCTATAATAGACACATCTGTGTATTGCTTTAAGTGAGTATTATTTATAACAGATGTAACTTTAAGTCCCGAAACATCTTCGATATTTCGCATTATCTCAAAAGCGCTCTCGGTATCCTGCGTGAGTATTCTGCGTGCGTTTAAAACAAAGAACATATCATAATCCTCTGCCACGAAGAAATCGTGATAACGCCCGAGAGGTACTGCACCGTCGTCATCACCGCCCACATCAAAGATAACATACTTCGTCTTATCCTCAAAGGCAATATTTATCTCCGCAGGGAGTGACGGTGTTTCGATATTCATATTTGCATATCCGGGTGCGATTACCTTTATACCCTTTGCTTCAAGCAAATCCTCGGCATCTTTGGTACGGTAGTAAGGGTTTACTATGTCAAAATCAATAATAATGACATCCTTGCCCTCTGCCCTGAGTTTAAAAGCATAATTAAGTGCAACCTCGGTCTTACCGCTACCGAAATGGCCCGTAAAAACAGAAATTCTTTTAGCCTCTCTCATTTTAGCCTCCAAAACGACAATTATTATACCATACAATATCCATAAATTCAAGTGAAAATTATACCATTATTGCAATTTCTCGACCTCATATTTTGGCTCTTTTTTACTGTAAGCCAAACGCAAAAACAAAAGTCCGAGCAAAAGTCCGGCTCCGCCGCCCAATACCGACATAATTTCGGAGCCGCCGAATTTATATCCAAATACTGCGCCGACAATTAAAAATATACTAAGTCCGACATAGCCTATAAATGCAGAACGAACAATCCCTTTGGTTTCGCTTTTAAGCACCACCTCATCGCCTGCATTGAGCGCCTCGGTATTATCCACGGTAATCAACATAACCTCCGCCGGACAACCTTTGCAACTTGCACAGTTTCCGCCGCACATTGATTTTCTCACAATCCTTATTTGTGCTTTTTCTGCATCTGCCTTTACAACTATACCCTTTTGCTCCACTACATTACACCCTCTTTAAACGCATTTGCCAGGCTCAGCATTTCTTCTGCGGCACTTAATGTAATATCCGTAACACGAACACCGCCGATAATTCTTGCAAGCTCTGCCTTGCGTTCCTCACCGTCTATAACCTTTACAGTTGTTGCAGTATAGTCATCTTCCGATGTTTTTTCAATCAAATAATGAATATCCGCCATAGACGCAATCTGTGCAAGGTGCGTAATACAAAGCACCTGTCTTGCCTTTGCAAGCGACGCCATCTTTTCTGCAATTTTCTGCGCCGCACGACCGCTGACGCCCGTATCAATCTCATCAAAGATAAGGCACTCGGCATCTTCGCTGTTTGTAAGCACGCTCTTTATAGCAAGCATAATACGTGACATTTCGCCGCCCGATGCAATTTTTATAAGAGGTTTTAACGCCTCGCCCGGGTTTGCGGAAATCATAAACTCTATATGGTCTTTTCCGTCTGATGTATATTTTATTTCGTTTTCCTCGGTAAGCTTCGGTGTAACAGACACTTCAAAACGCATCTTCTGCATATCAAGGTCGCAAAGCTCTTTATATACCCTCTCGCCAAGCTCCTTTGCCGCCGACATACGCGCCCTTGTCAAGTCCTCGGCAAGAGAAGATAATTCTTTCTCTGTTTCGTCTAAATCTTTGCGAAGCCTTGCCAAAGTTTCCTCACTGTTTACAAGGTTGTCCATCTCTTTAACGATTTTGTTATAATACTCTGTTATATCTTCTATTGTTGCTCCGTACTTGCGTTTTAAATTTGAGATTATGGCAAGTCTGCCTTCAACTATATCAAGCTCACCATCTTCAAAATTCATCTTATCAAGATATGATTTAAGTCCGTGAGTTATATCCTCAACATCTGCAAGAACGCCCTCCAAGGTTTCGTAATACTCCGATAAAGCCTTATCATAATCTTTGATACCACCTAAATCCCTCGTTGCATCGGAAATCAGGTCATAACCGGACGTCATATTATCCTCTCCGTAAAGACTTCTGTATGCCCCGGATACGCCTTCCATAATATTTTCCATATTTGCAAGGAGTTTTCGTCTTTCTTCAAGCTCGGCATCTTCACCTATACGCAGTTTTGCACCATCTATTTCATCTATTTGGAACTTTAACAAATCAAGGCGTCTTGCAGCTTCTGCATCACTTTGTTCTAAATTTTTTATCTCGCTTAAAATTTCTTGGCGTTTTTTGTAAACAAGTGCGTATGCAGAAAGTATATCGTCGTTCTTTCCGAAATAATCAAGCATTCTCATATGCGAGTCTGCCGATAAAATAGCTTGGTTATCATTTTGACCGTGAATATTTATCAAAAGTTCCCCAACCTGACGAACTGTCGCAAGCGGCACGGGAGAACCGTTTATTCTTGAACTGCTCTTTCCCTCTGCCGATATTCTTCTGCTTATAATCAATGTATCGTCCTCAAGCTCTATTCCAAGCTCGCTCAGTTTCGAAGCGAGCGCATCGGATATAGAAAAGACCAGGTCAACAACCGCAAATTCCGTGCCTGTGCGCACCAAATCCTTTGCCGCTCTGCTACCCAGCGCCATATTTATTGCGTCAATTAAGATGGATTTACCGGCACCCGTTTCGCCGGTAAGGGTATGAAGTCCCCTATCAAAGGTGATAGTGACTTCATCAATTACCGCAATATTCTTTATGTGTATCTCCAAAAGCATACCAATGCCCCCTTAATCCGAAAGCTTCTCACGCAAAACATCAAAGAAGTTCCTGTCAGATAAGCGTATAAGCGACACCTTGCGTGAAGAATGTGTTATCTTTAATATTTCTCCTTCTTCAAGCTTATGGAACAATCTTCCGTCCAACGATACCTCCGCTTGATTTTTATTCCTCAAAATATGGCGTATTTCCACGCAGGCATCGCCCGGAATAACCATACTGCGCGCACGCAAAGTATGCGGACATATAGGCGTTATTATCATTGCATCAAGCTCGGGATGCAAAACCGCCCCTCCTGCCGACAAAGAATATGCAGTAGAGCCGACCGATGATGCAACAATCAATCCGTCCGCAGTATAAGAACCAATATCTGTACCATTGACCGCAGCAGATACATTTATAATTTTTGAACTTATACTACCGCTTAAAACCGCATCATTTAAAGCGACACCGTCTTTTATAACTCTGCCGTCTTTTATAATTGATGCGGAAAGCATCATACAACGCTCTATCTTATATTTGCCTGCAAAAATATCCTCAAAAACTTTATCACTGCCACGCTCTGCCTGTGACAAAAAGCCAAGATTGCCTAAGTTTATTCCGATAATCGGCACATCATAAACAGCCGCATCCTTTGCGACCTTCAAAATAGTTCCGTCGCCGCCCAATACCACTATAAAATCCGCTTCCTCAAAAAGCGCACCGTATGGCAGATAAACTGCATTGTCAATGCCGCTCAATTCATCACTTAAAATAACTTTATGACCTGCGGATAAGTAATCAACAAGGCGCTTGGTTTCCGCCAAGTCTTTGTCACGCTCTAAATTTGGTATAATTGCAATTTTCATAATTCACCTCGTTATTAAATATGAAATGCTCAGTCAAGCTCGTGTGACTTCCTGACCAACGCTTCCACATCAAATTCTATATTCTCTCCTTCTTTTGTAATATACATAAGATATTCAATATTTCCCTCAGGCCCCTTTATCGGCGAAAAATCTATGCCTTGAACAAAAAAGCCTATATCTTTTGTAAACTCCAAAACTTTATTTATAACCTCTATATGTGTTGCCGCCTCACGCACGACGCCTTTCTTTCCCACCTTTTCTCTGCCTGCCTCAAACTGCGGTTTTATGAGGCAGACTCCGCTGCCTGAATTCTTTAAGAACGAATACGCAACAGGCAAAACCAATTTAAGCGATATAAATGACACATCTACCGAGAAAAAGTCTATATCCTCAGGCACATTTTCACGGCTTAAATATCTGACATTTGTACGCTCTAAGTTTATAACTCTTTCATCAGTTCTAAGCTTCCATGCAAGCTGTCCGTAACCCACATCAACGGAATAGACACGACTTGCACCGTTTTGAAGCATACAATCGGTAAAACCTCCCGTAGATGCGCCAATATCCATACAAACAGCACCGTCAAGCTTAACAGGAAAGTTCTGCATTGCCTTTTCAAGTTTAAGACCGCCCCTGCTAACATACGGAAGTCCCTTGCCGCGAATTTCGATTACCTCATCGCCTTTTACGCTCTCCCCTGCTTTTGTTGCCTTTTCGCCGTTTATATAGACTTCACCTGCCATAATCATTGACTGTGCAATCGACCGGCTCTCCACCATACCGCTCTCTGCCATATAAACATCTAATCGTTGTTTTGCCATAGCTTATGCTCCTCATACGCCTTTGCAATTTCTCGTGCAATACCGTCTGCATCTATACCGTAATACTTCATTATTTCTGAATTCTTGCCCTGGATAACAGGTGCGTCCGGGTATCCGAATTTTAAGACATCTCTGCCCAAAAGTGCGGAAATTCTCTCTCCAACACCGCCGATTACCACTCCGTCCTCTACCGCGGCAACCACTTTTGCCGATAAAGCATATTCCTTTATAAGCTCTGCATCCATCGGTTTTACCGCACGCAAGTCAATTACCGATGCGGAAATGTTTTCAGCATCTAATATTTCCTTTGCTTTAAGCGCCTGTTCGCACATAGTGCCGACACCTATAATCAATATATCATCGCCATTTGACAAAACTCTGCCATTTAAAGGCGAGGTCATTTCCTCCGGCTTATATGCGTCTGTAATATTTCCCTTTGGATAACGGACTGCAACAGGACCGCTAAGCTCATTTATCGCAAAGTCAAGCATTTCTTTAAAATCCGCCTCATTTGACGGTGAAAGAATTTTAAGCGACGGCATATGTGAAAGGAACGCTATATCATATACTCCGTGATGGGTTTCTCCGTCATCACCTGACAGACCGCAATGGTCAACGCAGAAAACCATATGCAGATTTTGAAGGGCAACATCGTGCAAAATTTGGTCATATGCCCTCTGCAAGAATGTGGAATAGACCGCAAACACAGGGGTTAGGCCCGAGCTTGCAAGTCCTGCGCCAAAGGTAACCGCATTCTGCTCTGCGATACCAACATCGAAAAAGCGTTTCGGATACAACTTCGCAAACTCGCTAAGTCCCGTGCTGTCCGGCATTGCCGCAGTAATTGCGACAATATTTTTATTTTTTGCACTCAACTCGCATAAGGTGTCACCAAACACCCCTGCCCATGTGCGTGGCTTTTTTTCATCTTTATTTATACCTATCTTAGGGTCAAATACACCTACACCGTGATAGAGATTCGGCTCCTTCTCTGCCGGCGCATAGCCTTTACCTTTCTTGGTGACAGTGTGCATAAGCACAGGCTCGTCTAATGTTTTTGCATACTCTAAAACCGTTATAAGCTCAGATATATTATGTCCATCAACGGGTCCTAAATATTTAAAACCGAAGCTTTCAAAAAAAGAGCCCGGGACAAAAACCCTTTTAAGGCCATTCTTAAATGAACCGGCTATACGCTTTGTAGCTTCGCCGACAACAGGGATATTATCAAATACGGTTTTTACATCTTCTTTAAGATTAAAATACTTATTGGCATTTCGCACTCTTTTAAGCCTTTTGGCAAGCGCACCTACATTTTGAGAAATCGACATACCATTATCGTTTAATACAACTATAAGAGGTGTTCTGTTATTTCCTGCCTGATTTAAAGCTTCAAACGCCATACCGCCCGAAAGTGCACCGTCACCGATGACCGCAATACTGTGATACTGCTCACCGCTGAGTCTTGCCGCCTCCGCAAAGCCAAGCGCCGCAGACACTGATGTAGAACTATGCCCGGTATTAAAGGCATCAGCATCGCTTTCCTGCGTTTTCGGAAATCCGCTAATGCCGCCAAACTGCCTTAATGTATCAAACTTATCCATACGACCTGTCAAAATCTTATGCGTATAACTCTGATGACCTACATCAAATACTATTCGGTCCGTATATGGGTCAAAAACACTGTGCAGAGCAATGGTAAGTTCCACCGCTCCTAAATTTGACGCAAGATGTCCGCCCGTTTTGGATACATTTTCAACCAAAAATCGGCGTATCTCTTTTGCAAGTTTTTCTTTTTCAGAAATATTAAGTGTTTTTACAGTTTCTGATTTCATTCTATCTAAAATCATTATATCCCCGCCTGTTTTATCCTTTTATCAAAAGTGTTAATTCGAAGTATCACTATCGTCGCTTTTTAAATACTTTCTAAACTTCTTTTCCGCATTCATATTTACGATAAATCCGCAAAAGCTAAAACCTATAAAGAACAACAAAAGCAGTCCTATCGGTATCGCAATAAGGTAAAGCCGAACACCTATATACACAGGCAAAAACAAGATGGCAAACAGTATTATAAGTACACCGAGTGTTGACGGAAGCTTTCCTAATGAGAAAAACAAAGCATTGCGGTAAATATTCATAACAGAAATATTATAATTTATCATAAGCGGATATATATACAAGTGCATCATAAAATACATAATCGCAATCCAAAGCATAGGGTAGAACATAATTGACATCATTCCGTCCGAGCGGCGATAGACCAAAAGTGCCACGACAATTAAAAAGCTTGTCAAAATATCAATAATGCAAACTATGATTGACTGTTTAAGATTATCCTTCATTCCGTCCTTAAAGTCGCTCCACACCCATGCGTGACGTTCCTTTGAGTAATTCCAAAGTATGGTATAAAGTCCTGCGGTAGCAGGTCCCGTACCGCACAGTATTGAAAAGGAAAATGTCAAAAACAGTCGAAAGAGTATATCTGCAAGAACAACATTTCCGGCACCTACCTCGTTTATATCTAAGCCCATACCGCCGATAAACAGATTTGACACAAAGCCGGACACAAAGTAGAGAATAACAAATACCGGGAGAGATATAGCTATAAATATAATGTTTATCTTAAAAAAGTCCCAAAACTTTCTGAAAAATATGTCAAAGAACTTAAAAAAACTTCTCTTTTCCGGCTCGTTCTTTTCCACACCTTTTCCGGGCTTTTCAAATCTTCTTGTAAGCATTCCCATATCTATTCTCCTTCGTCACCGACTGTAATATAGTTTGAAATCTTTTTGTATATTCCTTTACCTATTCCGTCCACAAGGCGTATCTCATCAATAGTTTTAAAGCCGCCTATTTCTGTGCGTTTTGCGATAATCGCCTCTGCCAATCCGTCGCCTATTCCATCTATCAGCGTAAGAGTTTCGGCATCAGCAGTATTTATATTTATCCTTCCGTCAATCACGCTTTTGCTTTCCCTTGCCTCCGTAAGAAATTCCGGTGCAAAATGTTTACTGTCAAAATCGGCAAAGCGCAGATAAAGATTACTTGCGACTATATATCCGCAAATCAGGATTACCGCTACGGGAATAACGGAAAGCATTATAAATTTTCGTTTGGTAAAGCATTTCATTTCCGCACCGTCCTACCTTTTACATACATATTTCATTTTATCATATTTTCAGTTTCTCGTCAATTACGAAATCAAATTTTTCTTTACCTGTCTTGCAGATAAAATGCAGGTAAAAATATTACTTAAAATAAACATATTTATCAATGCGTTTATTCCGTATTTCGGCACTAAAAAACAAATTATGATAAGACGCAGACCTGAGTCCAGAATATTGTATTTAAGCAATTTAAGTTGTTTGCCCATACCGTTTAGAATACCGAACGATATAGAGTCCGCAAACATAAAGGGCGGTAAAATCGCCAAAGCGGATACAAATCCTGCAATGTCTTCTGTTCCGTAAACAAGGTTTGATAATTGCCCGGGGAATATCTTTAATCCGCCCATAATAACAACGCCCGCCCCGATGCCCATTGTATACACTCGCTT
>JAZLIC010000058.1:0-2403 GCA_045617225.1 Clostridia bacterium | reverse complement strand
TAATTGTATGCTCCTCGTCAGTCTGCTCCATAAGTATCTTTGCAAGATATAAAAGCTTAAGTTTTTGACGTGATACTTTCATAAGTTATCCCTCCTTATTTTAAAATCATACAAGCAATAAAAAGATAAATTATCATAACGATAGCAAAAGCGCAACCTTTATTATCGATATCTTGGTTGTTTGAATAATCCTTTTTCAAAGGTGTGCGAGAATCATAAATACTTTTATAAGTACTACCTAAATCATCATAATCATCGATGCCTAAATCATCATCGTCGTCAAAATCCTTCATACACTCTTTAAAGATATGATATTCCAAAAAATCATCCGTAAAATCGTTTCCCCCGTCTCCGTTCCAATCAAAAAACGACATAATTATACCTCCCCAAATAAAGATTTTTTCTTTTTTCTTATCTTAATAAATTGAGTGGGTGTTAAAACGGACAGTGCTAAACAGAATATAACATATTTTTGTGAGAAAAACAAATTTTTAATCCCAGCCAAAAAGATTTAAGCCCGTCGTTGTGAGAAACGGCAGGAGCTTTTTCCCCGCCCTACGATATAGTATGTAAAAACATCATAAGAACGGGCGCGCCCGTACTTAATGCTTAACACTTAAAACTTTTTTGAATCTGCATTGTGTTCGGTGTCCATTTTTCAAATTGAAAACCTATTGCATCTCTGCTATGCGCATCACTTGACATAATAAATCTTCCGCCGTTTTGCGAAATATAATCCGTCAATACTGCGCTTGGATACGGCGAAGTTCTGTAACCACGAGAGATTGCGCCGGTGTTGATTTCGAACGGAATATCTGCTTTAAGAAGCTTATCCGCCGCCGCAAAAGCCGCCTTTAAATATCTGTCGTTCATTTCATCAAAGGCAGGCGTTTTCTCATTAAACTTTGTAATCAAGTCAAAATGCCCTATTATATCCGCCTTTGTTTTTTCTGCAACATCGCCTACGGTTTTAAAATACTCCTCCGCAATGGCATATAAATCACCGCCGAAATACTTTTCGGCAGCCTTTTTTAAAATCTCAAAGCTTTCGTCAACGGGAATATATTCATCACCCAAAAAGAGATAATGCACGGAACCGATTACATAATCAAAGCCATCGGTTTCCGTATCGGAATAGAAGTCCTTTTCTACACCGCAAAGGATTTCTATTTTATCCTTAAATTCTTCTTTTAAGGCGTGTATTTCTTTTTTATAGCTTTCTATCTTTTCTTTCTTTATACAATAGCTCTCGTCGAATTTTGTATAAGAATGGACAGAAAAGCCTATGCTTTCAAAGCCCTTTTCTATTGCAGAAAGTGCCATTTCTCTCGGAGAGTCGGCACCGTCGCAATAAGTGGTATGCATATGATAATCCTTTAAAATCATTTTGTCATTTTCTCCTGTTTTACCTTATGGTCTATAATATGTCTTGCGGCAAGCTCCTTCTTTATACTTTCAATTGAGATACCGCTCTCTACCATAAGCACCAATACATGGTATACAAGGTCTGCAATCTCGTAAATTGTTTCTGCTCTGTCCTGTGCCTTGGCGGCAATAATAACCTCGGTAGATTCTTCGCCGACCTTCTTTAAAATTTTATCAAGCCCCTTTTCAAACAGATATGATGTATAAGAGCCCTCCTGTTTTTCATGCTTCCTGCCTTCAATAAGCTCCATAAGATGTCCGATTGAAAATCCGGGTTTGACATCGCCTTCCCAGACAAGGTCATTAAAGCACGAGTCTGTGCCTAAATGGCATGCAGGGCCGTCTTTTTTGACCATAACAACCAAAGCGTCCTTATCGCAGTCTGCGGTGATTGACACAATGTGCTGATAATTATTGCTTGTTTCGCCTTTGAGCCAAAGCTCCTCTCGTGAACGGCTCCAAAAGCAAGTAAGCCCCTTCTCCATTGAAATTTTAAGACTTTCTTTATTCATATAAGCCAATGTCAAAACCTTATTTGTGTCTGCATCGGTAACAATTGCAGGAATTAAACCGTTTTCGTCGAATTTAAGTTCATCAATATTTAACATATCACTTTCTCCTTTAAACCCTCACGGGGATATTTTCTTCTTTTAATCTTGCTTTAAGGTCGGCTATTGAAACCTCGCCGAAATGGAAAATCGAAGCGGCAAGTCCGGCATCAACCTTCGGCAAAGTCTTAAAGAGTTCAACAAAGTCCTCTATCTTTCCTGCACCGCCCGATGCAATAATGGGAACTCCGACCGCATTTGATACTGCCTCCAACATTTCAAGGTCAAAGCCTTGCTTTACGCCGTCTGTATCAATAGAGTTAAGCACAACCTCTCCGGCTCCCAAGTCAACACATTTTTTAATCCATTCAACGCCTTCCATACCTGTATTCTCTCTGCCGCCCTTTGCAAAGACACGGTATACGCCGTC
>JAZLIC010000057.1:0-9303 GCA_045617225.1 Clostridia bacterium | reverse complement strand
GAAATTTTCTTCAAGTTCTTCCTTTTCCGATACTATCGGCTTACCTGTAATCCCTTTTATTTTCGGACTTCCGCCGCATATACAAACGGGAAACTCCTTAGGGCAGGTACACCCCTGCATCAGTTTTGCAAATGTATTTTTTACAATTCTGTCCTCTAACGAATGAAAGGTGATAACTGCCATTCTTCCGCCTTTATTAAGGACTTGGACGCCATCTTCTATTGCCTTTGAGAGTCCGTCCAGCTCTCCGTTTACCTCTATCCTTATCGCTTGAAAGGTGCGTTTGGCAGGATGCTTGTCCGAATATCTTTTGTCCGGCGGGAATGCACTCTTGATTATCTCCGACAACTCAAAAGTGGTTTCAATCGGCTTTTCATTTCGTGCCGTGACAATCGCTTTTGCAATCTGCCTTGAACGCTTTTCCTCGCCATACTTAAATATAATATCCGCCAGGCTCTTTTCGTCATAAGTGTTTACCACTGTGTACGCATCAAGCTCGGCACTTCTGTCCATACGCATATCAAGGCGTGCGTCTTTGTTATAGCTAAATCCGCGCTCGCCATCATCAAGCTGCGGAGATGACACACCTAAATCCAAAATTATTCCGTCTACGCCTTTGATGTCAATTTCTTTCAACACTTCCTTAATATTAAAGAAGTTGTTATGTACGATTGTCTTTTGGCAGTCATACTTTTCAAGCCGCTCCGTTGCCGCCGAAATCGCAGTCATATCCCTGTCAATCCCCACAAGATGTCCGCTTCCGCCTAAACGCTCGCATATTAAAGAGGAATGTCCGCCGCCGCCCAAGGTGCCGTCTACGTATATTCCGCCTTCTTTTACTTTGAGCAAGTCAACGCTTTCCTGTAATAAAACCGAAATATGATTAAATTCCATTACAGTCCGAACGCCTCCATAGCCTTTACGATTTCCTCAGAACTGAGTGCAGAGTCTGCATTATATTCAAGCCACCTCTTACGGTCCCAAACTTCCGCATACTTATATGAGCCTACAACGGTTATCTCTTTATCAAGAGCCGCAAATTCTCGATGTTCCGGCGGAATAACAACTCTGCCCTGTGTATCAAGCTCGCACTCCTTCGCACCGCTTGAAAAAAAGTGGATAAGCTTTCTGCGTTGTGTTGGGTTTTCGGAAATAATACGTTCCATAAAGCTTTCCCATTCATCTTTCGGATAAATGGCAATACAACCGTCAAGTCCCTTAGAAACGACAAAAGTCTGCCCTAAGTCATCACGGAACTTTGACGGAATATTAACTCTGCCTTTTGCATCAATGTTTTGGTTATACTCTCCAAGCAGCACCTTTGTCACCCCTCTTCCCAACAATTCTTTAAAGATTTAATACATTTCAATGTATTTTGATACACTTTGGTACACTTTTATCTAATTCTACTACATATTTTTGAAGATTGCAACCCCTTTATTAAAAAAAATTAAAAAAATTTTTACAAATTTTTTATTTTTTTACCGGAATGGGACATTTTTTGCGTATTAAGTAGTAGGGGCGGCCTCCCTGTCAAGAGTAACATGGTATATGGCGTATCACGGATAAATACGGAGCAAAAAAAGGCAGAAGCTTTTTCCCTGCCCTACAAATTGACTTCGGCTGACGCATTTTTTAATTTAAGAATAAAATATCAAAAAAGTATTGTACTTGTGAAAAATATGTGATAAAATAAACTTGCCAAACAATTTTGAATAACAAAAAGGAAATGTCTCTTTTTCTTTTATAGGGGTTTGTACCCTTTTTTGTAATTGCTGTGTTGCATTTGATAAAAATGCAAACTCCACACGGTGATTGCAGAAATGGATATTTCTCTTTTGTTAAGAATTGTTTGGCGACAATCGGAGTTTGCGTTTTTTATGCGTCGACTTCGGTTGGCGCATTTTTTATTTAAAAATAAATTGTATGGGAGGGGCTTAAATATTTTCTGCAAAATAAAATATCAAAAAAGTATTGTACTTACGAAAAATATGTGATAGAATAAATTTGCAACACAACTTAATATTTCGGTTCATAGGAGAAGTGTTTTTATTTTGATAAAAACGCATTCTCTATTTTGGCTTTTCTTATGAACCGGTCAAAGTTGTGTTGCGACAATCGGAGTTTGCGTTTTTTATGCGTCAGCTTCGGTTGGCGCATTTTTTAATTTAATGGAGGAATTATTTATGAGGGTAAACAAGAAAATGTACACTACTGTATTCAATGGGGCAACAGATGCTATATGGTTGATTGATGATGCTTTAAAGAACGAAGATAATTTTGCAGAATTCAAGAGATTGGTCATAGAGGCACAGGAACGCTTAAAACAGGCGCAAATAGATGCAGAAGAAATTTACATAAGCGGAACATTCTAAAAAAAGGCTTCCCCAAAAAGGGAAGCCTTTTGCTGACAACATTATTTTTTTGTTAATCCATTATTTACTGCACTTATCAACGCACGAAGTGAGGAGTTGACAATATCGTCATCTATGCCTACGCCCCAGAAGCTCATACCGCCCTCGCTGATAAGGCCGATATACGCACACGCCTTAGAATTAGAGCCTGTGCCGATAGAATGCTCTTTATATACATTGATTTCAAAGTCACCTGTAAAGACTTCCGACAAAGCCTTCTTTGCGGCATCAATACGACCGTTACCGCTTCCGGAAAGTTCTTTAACAACTCCGTTTATCTTAGCGGTTAGGTGTGCCTTTATACCGCTGTCCTTCTGCACATAATAACATTCCTCTAAATGGATAGGCTCATCAACATTTACATAAGTTTCGTGGAAAATCTTATTTATTTCCTCGGGTTTTAGCTCCTTATGATTTTTATCGGAAATATCTTTGACAACATATCCGAAATGCTCTCGCATTTCCTTTGGAAGCTCAAATCCAAATCTTGTTTCCATAAGGTGACCGATGCCGCCCTTGCCCGACTGACTGTTGATGCGGATAACATCGCCCTCGTACTCTCTGCCCAAATCCTTTGGGTCAACAGGCAAGTACGGAACATTCCACCGCTCCTCTTTGTTTTTCTCACGCCAGCGCATACCCTTTGCAATAGCGTCCTGGTGTGAACCGGAGAACGCCGCAAATACCAAGCGACCGCCGTATGGCTGTCTCGGGTTTACTGTCATTCCGGTAAGCCTCTCGTAAGTTTCAACAATTTTCGGCATATCATCAAAGTTTAATTTAGGGTCAACGCCGTGACTGTACATATTAAGTGCAAGGGTAACAATATCTACATTGCCTGTGCGCTCGCCATTGCCAAAGAGTGTACCTTCTACACGGTCTGCACCGGCAAGAAGTCCCATCTCCGTATCGGCAACGCCGCAACCCCTGTCATTATGTGGGTGAAGTGACAATATTACATTATCACGATATTTTATATTCTCGCTTATATACTCTACCTGACTTGCATACACATGCGGCATTGACATTTCCACCGTAACGGGAAGGTTGATAATCGCCTTTTTATCCTTGGTCGGTTTCCATACATCAAGGACTGCATTGCAAACCTCTAAGGCGTATTCCACCTCTGTGCCCGTAAAGCTCTCCGGACTGTACTCAAATCTGTAATCACGGCCGGCTTTCTCGGTAAACTCTTTAAGCATTTTCGCTCCGTCTACCGCAAGTGCCTTTATCTCCTCTTTGGATTTATCAAACACCTGCTCTCTTTGTGCAACCGATGTGGAATTATATACATGCACAATCGCATTCTTGCAGCCTTTAAGGGCATCAAATGTCTTCTTTATAATATGCTTCCTCGCCTGAGTCAAAACCTGAACGGTAACATCGTCAGGTATTAAATTATCCTCTATCAATTTACGCAGAAAGAGATACTCCGTTTCCGAAGCGGCAGGAAATCCTACCTCAATTTCCTTAAAGCCAAGGCTTACCAAGAACTCAAAATACTCTATTTTTTCTTCAAGGCTCATAGGGATAACAAGCGCCTGATTTCCGTCACGCAAATCAACGCTGCACCAAACAGGCGCCTTATCTATGGCGTCTTTTTTCGCCCACTTCATTGACGGAACGGGCGGCATAAAATATCCCTTTTGATACTTTGAAAAATTCTTCATAGCGTATCGCCTCAATCTTTCTTATTTTTAGCGTTTGCCTTTGCTCTCAGTTGATTATTAAGTATGCGTTTTCTAAGCCTTAAACTCTCCGGTGTAACCTCCAAAAGCTCATCATCAGCCAGGAATTCAAGACAAGCCTCCAAACTCATCTGCACCGGCGGAACAAGCTTTAAGGCTTCATCACTTCCCGATGCACGGGTGTTGGTGAGTTGCTTCTTCTTGCAGACATTTACATTTATGTCCTCGCCCTTTGCACTCTGTCCGACTATCATACCTTCATACACAGGCACACCCGGAGTAATAAACAAAGCTCCTCTGTCCTGCACCTTAAACATACCGTAGCCTACCGACTCGCCTGTTTCAAAGGATACCAAAGAGCCGGTATGGCGGCGTGTAATCTCGCCCTTGTACGGCTGATAGCTGTCAAAGACAGAACTCATTATTCCTTCGCCGCGAGTGTCGGTCAAAAATTCATTTCTGTAACCCAACAGTCCACGGGCGGGAATTAAATACTCCAATCTCATTCTGCCGCCCTGAGGTGACATCTGAACAAGCTCACCCTTACGAGTACCCATCTTTTCCATAACTGCTCCCATATGTTCCTCGGGCACATCTATCAAAAGGCGTTCTATCGGCTCACATCTTTTTCCGTCTATCTCTTTATACAAGACCTTTGGGGTGCTTACAGAGAACTCAAAGCCTTCACGGCGCATAGTTTCAATCAAAATCGAGATGTGCATTTCACCTCTGCCCGAAACACGGAAGCTGTCGGTTGTGTCCCCCTCCTCAACTCTGAGGGAAACATCTTTTAAAAGTTCCTTCATCAAACGGTCACGCAGTTGTCTTGATGTTACAAACTTGCCCTCTTTGCCTGCAAACGGACTGTCGTTTACCAAGAAGGTCATCTCAATGGTAGGCTCACTAATCTTTACAAACGGAAGCGGCTCCGGGACGGTTACTGAGGTAACAGTATCACCGATTGTAATATCGGTAACGCCCGAAAAGCAAACAATATCGCCAACCTTTGCATTGTCAACGGGCGTGCGTCCGAGACCGTCAATCTGATAGATGTTTACAATCTTAGATTTATACGGTGCGTGCTTCTCGTGATAATCGCAAACCATAATCTCCTGATTTTGCTTCATCTCGCCTCTTTCAATTCTGCCGATTGCAATTCTGCCTACATAATCATTATAGTCAATAGATGACACCAACATTTGGAGTTCGCCGCTTTCGTCACCCTCCGGTGCCGGAATATAGTCTATTATAGTATCAAAAAGGACGCCTAAATCCTTCCCCTCCTCATACTGAGAAAGCGATGCAGTACCTGCACGACCGCTGCAAAAGATAATAGGACTCTCAAGCTGCTCATCATTTGCTTCAAGGTCGATTAAAAGGTCTAATACTTCGTCCGGGATTTCGTCAAGTCGTGCATCGGGACGGTCAATCTTGTTTACCACAATGATTACACGATGGTTCATTTCAAGTGCCTTTTGGAGAACAAATCTTGTCTGAGGCATCGGTCCTTCCGCCGCATCAACCAAAAGGATAACGCCGTTTACCATTTTAAGAATTCTCTCTACCTCACCTGAAAAGTCAGCGTGTCCCGGTGTATCAATAATATTTATCTTTATACCGTTATAGCTTACAGATGTATTCTTTGCCAGAATCGTGATACCGCGCTCACGCTCTAAATCATTGTTGTCCATAACACGTTCTTCAACAACCTGATTTTCACGGTATGTACCTGCCTGCTTTAACATTTCGTCAACCAATGTTGTCTTACCGTGGTCAACATGTGCGATAATCGCAATATTTCTTAAATCTTCTCTTATCATAGTTTCTCACTTTCCTCTTTTTATCAAATGCCATTGTAACACATTTCGTCCTAAATGTAAATGGCAATATAACCAAAATAGATACAAAAAGTGCGCTTAATATTAAAAAAGACTGTAAAATGCGAAAATCCGAAAAAATAAATTTTACATTACCGACCGGGAGCGGCAGGTCGGAACCGGGCTTTTGGCAAATAATTCAAAAAATTTGTTTTTCGGATTTGCATAAAGCTTTCGTTCTAAATCCCCTCCGTCGTGCAAAGCACAACACCTCCCCTTGAGCATCAAGGGGAGGCAAGATTAAAGAAGGGCGTTGAGGGAACGGCGTAATACGCAAAAATAGCATAAAAAAGGAGCGCGGTATAAAAACCTACTCCTATGTAAATTATAATCTGAGGCTGTCTGCCCATTTTTCAAAAACATAGAGTGCCCATAATTTATTTGCATTATCTGACCTACGACTGAAATGTTCTTCCATAAGTTTATTTACATAATCATAGTTAAATATGCCTCGTGACTCGATTGCATCTCGGTTAAGACTCTTTTTTAGGTCATCCTTAAGCGGACCTCTAAACCATACATCAAGAGGAACTCCAAATCCTTTTTTAGACGCCTTTTGTAAATCCTCGGGGATAATGTCAGCAAAGGTTTCTTTAATGATTTTTTTGCCTACGGTACCTGACAACTTAAATTTGCTTGGAATTTTATATGCAAGCTCCATCATATCGGTTGATGTAAACGGCATTCTTGTTTCAACTCCTGCCGCTCGACTCATCATTCCCATTTTGGCAATCATTCCACCTTCAACTACGGTCTTCAAGTCCATATATAGCGTGCGTGTAAGTTCATCCGCTCTGCCGTCATATTTATCATATATCTTTTTTAGCTCACTCATACAATCCACAACATAATTCTTGCCTATAAGCTTTGCAACCTCATCCTTTCCCATGCACAATGCTAAAATTCTCTCGCGTCTGTTATATTCATCCATTCCGGCACAAGCAATTACCTTACGCATCTTCTTTGCCAATGTGTTTTCGACTGGCAAAGCATATATCATTTTGTCAACTATTGATTTCCTTAAAAATGCAGGGATTTTTTCGTACTTGTCGATGTAATAGTTAATTTGGTACTTGTTAGAACCGGCATACATCTGGTCAGAAGCGTCACCTGTCAAAACTGTATTCAAAGTTTTTGAGGCATATTCGTTAATAATATATGTGGGGATTGCCGAAGCATCAGCAAACGGCTGTGTAAATCCGTTAATGACAGCATCCATTTTATCCAACGCCTCGTCAAAGTCGAGCATAAACACATGGTGGTTTGTGTTATGCTCTCTTGCCACAATATCCGCTCTTTCGCTTTCGTTGTATGCTTCGACCTTAAATCCCATAGTAAAGCTATCAATTTTCTTTCCCAAAATGCAAGAGGCAACACCTGTAACAATGGTAGAATCAATTCCGCCACTTAGAAAAACGCCTGTTCTGCCTCCGAAAGCCATCTGTGAATCAACAGATTTTATAAAGGTCTCTCTTAATTGCTTCTTGCACTCGTCGTAATCTGCAATCATATACTTCTCATCACATTCAATATCCCAGTAATAATTTCGAGAGATGTTGCCGTTCCTGAATGTAACAACCTCTCCGGCATCAACAGATAAAACATCATCGTATGCCGTAATCGGCGAAGGGATGAATCCCATAATAAAATATTGACTAACGGCTGTATTGTTAAGTTTCTTACTGCATAAGCCGTTTAAAAGTATGTCCTTTGGATTTGATGAAAAAGAAAAGGTGTTATATGTGTACGAATAATAAAGCGGCTTAACGCCCGCCTTATCACGCACAAGCTTAACTGTATCATCTTTAAGAAAATACAAAGCCGCTACAAACATTCCGTCAAGCAGAACAAAACAATTGTCCCCAAATCGTAAATATAAATCAAGAAACAATTGTTGATTTGTAACTGTATCATCGCTTATATTAAGTTCGTTCATAAGGTATTGGCGATTAAAAATTTGCCCTTCAAATGCGCAAATCACATCGTTTCTTTCGTCAAATACGGGATTGATTGATGTATACTCGTCAATCACAAGAGTATCAATGTTTACAGAGCACTTGTTCTCAATGAAAACGCCACTTGAATTGTAATTAAATTTTTGCGCAACACTATCAAAAAGATTGTTATTTCCACAGTTTATTAACCCAATTATTCCGCTCATTTTGTCCTCCTGTTTTTACAACATAATATGTATTATGTTGTAAAAAACAAGATGACACTATCCGGCATTTAGATACAAAAACAAGACCAATTACATTTTTTACCGTTTTTGGTCTGTTTTTTGCGTGCTTTTTTAGTTTTTGGCTTAATTTTCTTGACTTTTTGCCGTTTTCTTGCTATAATTCTTAAAAAATATATCAGTTTTCGCAACATAATACATATTATGTTGTGTTTTTTATTCGCGGATAAGTCCCATTTTTTCTATCTGTCTCAGGTGTTTTTCGCCTGTTTCCATTGTGTATATTCGTGTTGTGTCAATCGAGGAATGACCGAGGATATCTGCGAGGCGGACTATGTCCTTTTGCATATCATAAAACGTCCTTGCAAAAAGTCTGCGCAGGTTGTGTGGGTACACCTTATCGGCATCTATCCTTGCGTCATTGCACAAGCCTTTTATCATCCGCCATATATTACTTCGGTCAAGGGGTGTGCCTGTCCTTGTGATGAATATACTGCCGCTTTTTATATCGCTGCGCTCTGCAAAGGATTTAAGCATTGCACACAAGGCTTTCGGCAGTAAAATCTTACGCATTTTCCCTTTATTATTTATTATTGCGTATTTTTTATTTATTGTCTCCACAGTGATGAATTTAAGCTCCGATACCCTTATCCCCGTGGCGCATATCGTCTGCAACATATAGTACAGCCTTTCGTCATTCGCCGCCGCACAATCAAGGAGCTTTTCATAATCCGCCTTTGTGAGCTCCTTGCTCCGCTCGGTAAAAATCGTCCTTTGTACCTTTACTGTTTTTAATCTTAAATCATAGCGTTCAAGAAAAGCAAAATAGGCATTGAGCGATGATATTATTGAGTTCACACTGCGCGGAAGGTATTTTTTCGCAACCTTTTCTTTGTACGCAAGGGTCATCTCCTTCGTTATCTTACGCCCGTTCATATAGCGCAAGAACTCGCCTGCGTCGTGGGTATATTTCTCTACCGTTGACTTTGAATACTCACTCTCTGCTAACCATTCTTCAAAACTTTTTTTCATATATATCACTCCTTATAACATATCATATCATTTTAGATATGCCACAGAATGCCGGAAAAGTCGAAAATGGAAAATGGAAAATTGCAAAAAGCAATTTTTTTACATTGCCGACC
>JAZLIC010000056.1:0-8034 GCA_045617225.1 Clostridia bacterium | reverse complement strand
CACCCCTTCAATTGATTACTGCGGTAAGTGCTATTGCAAACGGCGGAACACTTCTTAAACCGCACCTTGTCAAAGAAATTGTAAATTCCGATAAAAGCGTGGTATCGTCTAAGGATAAAACGGTTGTGCGACAGGTAATATCAAAGGAAACAAGCAAAACAATGTGCGGCATATTAGAGTCCGTTGTAACCGACGGCGGTGGTAAAAATGCGTACATTGCAGGATACAGAGTTGCAGGCAAGACAGGTACTTCGGAAAAGCAGCCCAGAGGAAATAACAAGTATGTTGCTTCATTTATAGGATTTGCACCTGCTGATGACCCAAAGGTTGTCTGCCTGGTAATCCTTGATGAGCCTACGGGATATTCTTATTACGGAGGACAGATTGCCGCTCCTGTTGTTAAGAATATTTTAGAGGAAACCTTGCAATATTTAAAGGTTGAGCCTGTATATAACGAAGAAGAACAAAAATATGTTGATATTGAAGTTCCGGATATAACAGGTATGACCGAGAGTGATGCCAAGATTGCTCTTGAAGAATGTGGCTTAATGCTTAAACTTAAAGGCAGTGGCGAAAAGATTGTTGACCAGATACCAAAGCCGCATACCAAGCTTTCTAATGAGTCGTATGTAGTGGGGTATATGGACAATACAAAGGTCGAAAAGACGGTAGAAGTTCCGAATGTTATAGGCGAATCGGTGGCAAATGCTACTGCAAATATGAGCGGATGCGGACTTAACAGTAAGATAAGCGGTGTTGCAGGCTCGGGCTTTGCGATATGCTCCGGGCAGTCGCCTAAGGCGGGAACGTTGGTTGAGCCCGGAACGGTTATTGTACTAAACTTCAGCTATAACGATGCGATGGATTAGCAGGTTGCAAAGGGGAGAAGAAAGATGAACCTTTTTAAGTTGATAGACGGAATTGAAACCGAAGAAGTTTTCGGAAGCACTCAAATGAATATTACAGGTATCGCCTTTGATTCAAGGGAAGTAAAGCCCGGGAATCTGTTTATCTGTATTTCCGGTTACACAACCGACGGACATATGTTTGCGCCAAAGGCGGTGGAAAACGGTGCGGCGGCAATTGTTGCGGAGAAAGATTTAAGTAATCTCGGAGTGACTTGCATAGTTGTAAAGAATTCAAGGTACGCAATGGCAAAGATTGCGGCTGCCTATTATGATTATCCGTATAAAAGATTCAAATTGCTTGGAGTAACAGGTACAAACGGAAAGACAACAAGTACATATCTTATAAAGTCGGTGCTTGAAAGCCTTGATTATAAGGTGGGACTTATCGGAACAAATCAAAATATGATTGGTGATACGGTTATTCCAACTGAACGCACAACACCTGACTCTTTAACCCTTATGCAGTTATTTGACTCTATGGCAAACGAAGGTGCGGATTATGTTGTAATGGAGGTTTCCTCTCACGCTCTTGCCCTTGACCGAGTAACGGCTTGTACATTTGATGTAGGTGCGTTTACAAATATAACGCAAGACCATTTGGACTTCCATAAAACTATGGAAGAATATTTGCAGGCAAAGAGCATTTTATTTACAATTAGTAAGCTTGGTGCAATAAATGCAGATGATATTGGGGCAGAGTATCTCCTTGAAAACCAAAAGTGCGATAAAGTTTTGACTTATGGCATCAATAATGAATGTGATGTAAAAGCGACAGAGGTTGACCTTAAAGCGGAGGGCATATCCTTTGATGTGTCGTATAAAGACGAAAAAAGACATGTGGATTTGGCAATCCCGGGAAGGTTCTCGGTATACAATGCACTAACTGCCATAACTACCCTTTTATGTTCGGGAATTTCATTAAAGGAGATTGCCGACGGACTTTCAAACGCAGAGGGCGTAAAAGGGCGTATAGAGGTCGTGGAGATTGATGAGCCTTATACGGTAATTATAGATTATGCTCACACTCCTGACGGACTTTTAAATGTAATAAATACGGTGCGTGACTTTGCAAAGGGAAGGGTTATTACGCTATTTGGCTGCGGCGGTGACCGTGACATAAGCAAACGCCCAAAAATGGGCAAAATTGCCACATCGTTATCGGACTACACCATTATAACAAGTGATAATCCCAGAAGTGAGGACCCTGAAAAGATAATTGATGATATTTTAGTCGGTGCAAAAGAGGGTGGCGGAAAGTATACGGTTGTTCCAAACCGATTTGAAGCTATTGAGTATGCCCTTGATTTTGCTGAGCCTGATGATATTATTATTCTTGCAGGTAAAGGACACGAAACCTATCAGGTTTTGGCAGACTCAACCATAACCTTTGACGAGCGTGAAATTGTCAAAAAACTGTTGGGCAGTATGTGAGGTGATTGTATATGGAGTGGAGATTTACATTAAAAGATATAGCCGAGATTACAAACGGAACTCTTGTAAACTGTGACCCTGATGAAATCGTAAAAGAAATTTCAAAAGACTCACGACAGATTGAGGAAGGCTCTGTTTATATCGCACTTAAAGGTGCAAATTTTAACGGACACAGTTTTGTAAATCAAGCCATAGAAAAGGGCGCAATCTGTGCGGTTGTTGATGCAGATGAGGGCGGCTTTGATAAACTGCCGTATTTGCAGGTTGAAAATACATATGCGGCACTTAGGAGTATTGCGGAGCGTTATCGCGGATTATTTAATATTAGTGTTATCGGCATAACAGGCAGTGTAGGTAAAACTTCAACCAAAGAAATGATAGCTTGCGTTTTGGAGCAGAAGTATAATACCCATAAAACAGAGGGCAACTTTAATAATGAGGTGGGACTTCCGCTTACGATGTTAAGACTGACCGAGGAGAACGAACTATCGGTTGTGGAAATGGGTATGAGTGCCTTTGGAGAAATCTCTCGTCTGACTAAGATTGCACGTCCCGATACTGCGGTGATTACAAATATAGGCGTATCGCATATCGAAAATTTAGGTAGCAGAGAGAATATAAAAAAGGCTAAGTTTGAAATCTTAGAGGGTATGTCAAGCGAGGGCACCGTAATATTAAACGGTGATGATGATTTGCTTTATCCTGAGGTTGCAAACCTTGAATACGAAACGCTGAGCTTTGGTATAGAAAATGCAACTTGCGATATTGTTGCAAGGGATATAAAGACTTATTCCGACAGCAGTGTTTTTTCTGTGCGTATAGATGGCATTACCTATACTGTCACGGTAAATGTTCCGGGCAGACATAATATATATAATGCAATGGCGGCTATTTTGGTCGGACTTAAATACGGTATCGGTATGGAAGATATTTTACAAGGTATACGCTCTTACACGCCAAGCGGAATGCGACAATCAATCATAAAGCTTCCGCTCCACGTTTTAATTAAGGATTGCTATAACGCAAGTCCTGCATCAATGAAGTCAGGACTTGAAGTTTTAAAGCTTACCGAAACGGAAGGATATAACGGCAGAAAGGTCGCTTGCCTTGCGGATATGTTGGAGCTTGGCGATATTTCCGTTTCCGCACACCAGGATGTGGGGCGAATGGTTAAAGAGTTTGGTGTAGATTGTCTGATTACCGTCGGCACTCTCGGAAAAGAGATTGCAAACGGTGCAATTAAAGCAGGGTTTGATTCGCTTAATGTTCATTCTTACAGTGACAATGATGCTTTAAAGAGAGAGCTTAAAATGCTTTTGCTAGATGGCGACACCATATTGGTAAAGGGTTCAAGGGGAATGCACTTAGAGGAGATTGCAGAGGAGATAGAACACTTTTAATCAGATAAATTGGGGGAATTAAAATGACAAGTCTTATAATCGGCGGTATAATCGCTTTGGTATTTGCTATTGCTTTCGGGAAGGTTTTTATACCTGTTTTGCATAAGCTTAAATTCGGTCAGGAAATCCGAGAGGAAGGTCCAAAGTGGCATCAGGCAAAATCAGGAACGCCTACAATGGGCGGCTTCATATTTATTGCCGCAATGGTTGTATCCGTTGTAGTTTGCCTTATTGCAGGCTTTGGCGAAGTAAAATATATGATTTTGCTTACGGTTGTTTCGCTCCTGTTCGGCGGTATCGGATTTATTGATGATTATATCAAGGTTATATTAAAGCGTAATTTGGGGCTTACTGCAAAGCAAAAGTTTGGACTTCAATTTTTGGTTGCGGTAGTATTCAGCCTTTGGATTTCTTATATGACGGATATAGGTACGGTTATATCAATCCCCTTTACGAGTAGTGTTTTAGACTTAAAATTATTCTATGTACCGTTTGTAACCATTGTTATTCTGGCAACGGTAAACAGCGTAAACTTAACCGACGGTTTAGACGGTTTGGCAACAAGCGTTACGATTATCGTGGCAATATTCTTTATGCTTATATCAAGTAAACTTGAAAATGATACGGTGGCACTTTTTGCCGCAATTTTACTTGGCGGCTTGGTAGGATTCTTGTTTTATAATTGGAAGCCGGCAAAGGTGTTTATGGGTGATACGGGCTCTCTGTTTTTAGGCGGTGCGGTCTGTGCAATGGCGATAATCCTTCGTCAGCCGCTTACACTTTTGATTGTGGGATTTGTTTATGTTATGGAGTCCTTGTCTGTAATTATGCAGGTGACTTCGTTTAAGCTGACAGGAAAGCGTATATTTAAAATGAGCCCTATCCATCATCATTTTGAGATGTGTGGTTTTAGCGAGCAGAAGATAGTTTTTCTGTTTTCCGGCGTAACACTTATATTATGTGCGCTTATGTATTATTTCGGATAAGGAGAGAGAAAGATGCGAAGACCTGATAATGATAGGCTTTCAAGAAAAAACCTTCCTACAAGAAATCGCAGCGGCAGTCCTGCCGGTGTGGAGAGTTTTCGTTCACAGATTGATAAAAAATATAAAAGAATACAAAAAAATCCCTTGTGGACAAACGGAAATGTTGATTATCCGTTTTTGATTGCAGTCTGTACCCTTTTGGCGTTCGGACTTCTTATGTTGTTCAGCGCAAGTAATGCAAGAGCGCTTGCCTCCTTCGGAAATGTGCTTTGGTACTTTAAAAGACAGGTTGTGGGAGCAATACTCGGTGCAATAACTATGTATGTCCTGTCAAGGACAGATTATCATAAGCTAAACGGTAATATTATGCTTATAATATTGGGCGTGAGTATTTTCTTATTGATTTTGGTACTCATTCCGGGCGTTGGTACAACAACAAACGGTGCTACCCGTTGGCTTTTTGGATTTCAGCCGTCGGAGGTTGCAAAGTTTGCAATAATAGTTTTCTTCTCGTACAGTCTATCTAAAAATCAGGAGAGCCTTAATGACTTTAAGACAGGCTTTCTGCCATATATAGGCGTTTTACTTGTTTTTATTGCCCTTCTTGCGTTAGAACCGCATTTCAGTTGTATAATACTTATCACATTTTCAAGTATGCTTATACTCTTTGTGGCAGGTGCAAAAATAAAGCACTTTGTAATGATTGCCGTTCCCGGTGTTATAGGTGCAATCCTTATGATTGCATTAGAGCCTTATAGACTGGCACGTGTAACATCATTTTTGGACCCGTTTTCCGACGCACAGGGTTCCGGCTGGCAGATAGTTCAATCGTTGTATGCGATTGGCTCGGGCGGAATTTTTGGCGTAGGTCTTGGCAGAAGCAGGCAAAAGTACTTGTCCCTTCCGGAGCCGCAGAATGATTTTATCTTTTCAGTGCTTGCGGAGGAGCTTGGATTGTTTGGTGCAATATTGGTAATCGGACTTTTCATCTTCCTTGTAATAAGAGGAATAAAAATTGCCGCAAAGGCACCGGATTTGTTCGGTACATTATTGGTAACGGGCGTTATCGGAATTGTAGCATTTCAGGCGCTTATAAATATTGCTGTTGTTACATCATCAATTCCTGTCACCGGTATGCCGCTACCGTTTTTCAGTTACGGAAGTTCGGCGCTTATTATGACTATGGCGGAAATGGGAATTGTGCTAAATGTTTCGCGGCAAAGCGAAATATTATAGCTTAAATTTTGCAAAAGTCGTATTTCGGAGGTGTTTTCTTTGAGAATATTGTTTGCCGGAGGCGGAACCGGAGGGCATATCAACCCTGCAATAGCAATCGCAAACTATATACATGGCAGAGAGCCGCAGGCGGAGATATTGTTTGTCGGCACAAAAGACGGTTTGGAAGTCGAGCTTGTGCCGCATAGCGGCTATGATATAAAGCTTATAAAAATCCACGGATTTGAGCGTAATGACCTAAAACAATGCGTAAAAAGTTTTTTGGAAATTCCGGGCAGTATCATAAGCGCAAGAAAGATTATCAAGGAATTTAAGCCTGACATAGTAATCGGTACAGGCGGCTATGTTGCAGGCCCCGTATTGTATGCGGCGGCAAAGATGAATATTCCTACCCTTATCCACGAGGCAAACGCCTATCCGGGTATAACAACAAAAATTGTGAGCGGTAGGGTTGATACTGTTGCACTTGGTTTTAAAGATGCGGAAAAGTATATAAAGAAAGCAAAAAAGCTTATATATACAGGCAACCCTGTCCGACCGTCTATGCTTTTAACCGGTGAGTTTGAGGCAAGGCGTGAGATAGGACTTGACGAGCGCACCTTTATCGTCTTTACAGGCGGAAGCTTGGGCGCACGAGATTTTAACCGCACCGTGGTAGAGTGGATTTGCAAAAATGCAACTGACGGAAAGTATCAGGTACTTTTCAGTACAGGCAAGCTCCGCCACTATGACACGGTGATGGCGGCGTTTAAAGAAAATGGCGTAAACCCTGACGAGTTAGACGGAGTTGAAGTTAAAGAATACATTTACAATATGGACCTTGTAATGGCGGCGGCGGATATTGTGGTTTCAAGAGCAGGTGCGTGTACTTTGGCAGAACTTACTGCGCTTGGCAGACCGTCGATTTTGGTGCCGTCACCTTATGTAGCGGAAAACCATCAGGAGTCAAACGCCCGTACCGTTGAGCGTGCAGGCGGTGCCAGGGTTATTTTAGACAGCGAATTCACAGAGGAAGCACTAAATGGAGCTATCTTGGAAATGACATCAAATCACGATAAATTGATAGAGATGAAGAAGTCGGCACGCAGTGCAGGTATGGTAAATTCAACAGAAATAATTTATGATGAAGTGATGTTGCTTTTGAATAAAAAGGGCAAGAAGTCGTAACACTCTTTAGCCTTTGACATATTATAAAATATGCAAAGGCTTGGAGGTGACGAGTTTGCTCGTAAAAAATACAGGACATAAACTTATTGTATATGGCGGAGAAAGCTTAAACGGCGAACTCCGTATTCATGGGGCAAAAAATGCAGTTCTGCCTATCCTTGCGGCAACATTGATGAGCGAAGGTGTGTGCAGAATATATGATTGCCCAAATATAACAGACGTATATGCGGCTTTTGAAATACTTAAATATTTAGGATGCAACATAAGCTATGATAATGGCGTAGCGACAATAAATTCTTGCAATTTATCAAGGGATATAATACCTGATGATATGATGGGAAAGATGCGTTCATCGATTATGTTTTTGGGGCCGATACTTGCGAGAATGAGGCATGCACAAGTCAGTTATCCCGGAGGGTGCGAGCTTGGTGCAAGACCTATTGATTTGCACCTTAAAGCGATAAAAATGCTTGGTGCGGAGGTTGTAGAAGAAAGCGGATACATAAATTGCAGTATAGACAAATTAAAATGCGGCACGATAACATTGGTCTTTCCAAGCGTGGGAGCGACGGAAAATATTATGCTTTTGTCGGTAATCGGCGATGGTACAACAATAATATTAAACCCTGCCCGTGAGCCGGAGATTGTAGATTTGCAGAATTTTATAAATGCAATGGGCGGCGATGTACGCGGTGCAGGTACCGACGCAATCAGAATAAACGGTGTTAAAAAGTTGCACGGTTGCGACTATCGTGTAATTCCGGACAGGATTAGTGCATCAACCTATGCACTGATGACTGCCGCTTGCGGCGGCGAAGTGTAACTCACTAATGTCATAACAGAGCACATGCGTGTGGTTTATGCTCTTTTAGGAGAGATGGGTTGCGAAACACGAACATCTGATGT
>JAZLIC010000055.1:0-4430 GCA_045617225.1 Clostridia bacterium | reverse complement strand
ATGGGTAAGAATTGCTGATAAGTATGAGCTTTTGGATACACCTGGTATATTGTGGCCTAAATTTGAAAGCCATGAGGTAGCACTCAGAATTGCCTTTACGGGCGGCATAAAAGATGAGATTATTGATGTAGAGGAGCTTGCTTCTGAGCTTTTGGGATTTTTAAAAACAAATTATGCCGAGGCGCTTAAATCAAGATATAAGCTTGATGATATTGACGTTGAGCTTTCTGATTTTGAACTTCTTGAAAAAGTAGGAAGAAAAAGAGGCTGCATAGTATCCGGCGGTGATATTGATACTTTTAGAGCGGCAAATTTACTTTTAGACGATTTTAGAAGTGCTAAAATAGGCGGTATCACTTTGGAACTGCCGAAGTAAAACCGTCAATTATAATACGGCGTGTGGCGGAGGCTATGCGTCGTTTGTTTTTGGGAGGCAGAGTTATGCTTGAATATGAAACAAAACTATGGTCTTCCGGCTATAAAAAAATTGCCGGAATTGATGTAGCCGGGAGAGGACCTCTTGCAGGTCCTGTTTGTGCCGCCGCAGTTATTCTGCCGGAGGGACTTATAATCGAAGGCGTTAATGATTCCAAAAAGCTTACAGAGAAAAAGAGGGAGAAGCTTTTTGACATTATAAAGGAAAGTGCAATTGCCTATTCAATTGAATTTGTGATGCCTGAGGTTATTGACGAAATAAATATCAGGCAGGCAACACATTTAGCAATGGAGAATGCAGTAAAATCACTTAAAGTTGTGCCTGATTTTTTGATAGTGGACGGTAATGATAATATTCCCTTTTCTCTGCCAAGTGAATATATTATAAAAGGCGACGCAAAGTCGCAGACCATTGCCGCCGCATCAATCCTTGCAAAGGTGTTAAGGGACAGATATATGTGCGATTTGGATAAGGACTTTCCAATGTACTGCTTTTCAAAACACAAGGGTTACGGCACAAAAGTACATATGGAAGCAATACAAAAATACGGTGTATCATCAGTGCACAGGAAAACCTTTATGACCGAAAAGGTTTTGGGACTTGATAAATAATGGAAAAGTATAAACAAAAAATCGGAAAATACGGTGAGGATATTGCGGCAGAGCTTTTGATAAAAAAAGGCTATAATGTTTTATTAAGAAATTACAGATGTACGTATGGAGAGATTGATATTATTGCCGAAAGTGAAAATTATCTTGTATTTGTTGAGGTAAAAACTCGCAGTTCTAAAAAATACGGCGTGGGGGCAGAAGCTGTCAATCTTGAAAAGCAGAAGCATATTATTGAAACCGCTTTATGCTACCTAAGTGAAAATGAAACAGAGAAGCTTATACGCTTTGATGTGGTAGAGGTGTATGCTCAAAATTCCGACGGAGTTTTTTCTTTTGAAGAAGTAAATCATATTGAAAACGCAATTCAGGAGGCAAGTAATGAAATATCCGATATTTGATGGACATTGCGATACAGTTTATGAAACTTATATTCAAGATAAGGTCTTGGCTAAGAATAATCTTCAGCTTGATTTAAAAAGACTTAATGAGAATAAAGAGGCAGTACAGGTATTTGCGGCTTTTGTGGATAAGAAAAACATAACTGTAAGCCCTATGAAGCACGTACTGAGACTGATAAATCATTATTATGATGAAACAGAGAAAAACGCCGATATTCTTAAACATTGTAACAGTTACAGAGAAATCAGAGATGCGTTATCAAGCGGCAAAGTCGCCTCTGTTTTAAGTATTGAAGGCGGAGAAGCCTTAGAAGGTGAGCTTTCTGCACTCTTTATGTTTTATAAACTTGGCGTCAGGCTTATAACACTGACCTGGAATTACGCAAATGAAATCGCAGATGGTATATGCGAACCGCGCGGCGGCGGTTTAACCGAATTCGGCAGAGAAGTTGTAAAAGAGATGAACAGACTCAAAATGGTTGTAGATGTTTCTCATTTATCCGAAAAGGGATTTTGGGATGTTGCGGAAATATCAGAGGCACCTTTTATTGCCTCACATTCTTGCGTTAAAAAGCTCTGCAATCACCCGAGAAATTTAACCGATGAGCAGATAAAAGCGATAATCAATATCGGCGGTTGTATAGGAGTAAACTTCTATCCTGAATTTTTGACCGAGGGAAAGGTTTGTACCTCGGAGGACATTATAAGGCATATTGATTATATATGTAATCTCGGCGGAATTTATAATGTAGGATTTGGTTCTGATTTTGACGGCGTAGAAAGCTTACCGACAGATATAAAAGGTGCAGAGGATATTTATATCATTATCAATAAGCTTTTTGAAGCAGGATATAGCCAAAATAATGTAAAAAGTATTGCATTTCACAATTTTATGCGTGTCTTTTCTCAAATTTTGTAGAATTATATATTGCTTTTTATATCTGTATATATTAAAATAGTAGAAGTAGAATTTCAAAATGGGGGCAGATTATGGATTTGATAATTTCCGAAAAGGCAAAGGCAATAAGTCCTTCTCCTACACTTAGCATTGACTCAAAATTTAAAAAGATGAAAAAGGACGGTATCCCTGTTGTAGGATTTGGCGCAGGTGAACCTGATTTTAATACGCCTGACAATATAAAGCAGGCGGCTATTGATGCTATAAACAATAACTTTACACGCTATACACCGGCTTCCGGTACATTGGAGCTTAAAACTGCGGTATGCAATAAAATTAAGCGTGACACAGGTCTTGAATATGAACCTAAAAATATTGTTATCAGTAACGGCGGAAAGCACATACTTACAAATGTCTTTATGTGCATCTTAAACCCGGGCGATGAGGTTATTATTCCTTCGCCGTATTGGGTAAGCTATCCCGAGATGGTTAAGCTTGCAGACGGTGTGCCTGTATATATTAACACTACTCAGGAAAATGATTTTAAATTCACAGCCGAGCAGTTAAGGGCAGCAATTACTCCTAAGACTCGCGCCTTAATTTTAAATTCACCGAGCAATCCGACAGGTATGATTTACACTCGTAAGGAGATGGAGGAGATTGCAAAAATAGCGGTAGAAAATAATATATATGTTGTTTTTGATGAAATTTATGAGAAGTTAGTCTACGAAGGGGAGCATATAAATATTGCCACACTTGGCGATGATATTAAGGAGCTTACCATTATTGTAAACGGTATGGCAAAGACGTATGCGATGACCGGTTGGAGAATAGGTTATCTTGCGGCACATTCTGCTCTTGCAAGTGCAATCGGCAATCTGCAAAGTCACGCTACATCAAATCCGAACTCTATTGCACAGGCGGCGTCTGTTGAAGCTTTAGAAGGCGACCAGTCATCTATAGATTTAATGAAGGCGGAATACATAAAGCGCAGAGAATATATGTATAAGCGTATAAATTCGATTGAGGGACTGAGCTGTCTTAATCCGCACGGTGCATTTTATATTTTTGTTAATGTCAGAGATGTGCTTGGGAAAGAGCATTACGGAAAGATTATTAACACTGCAAGTGAACTTGCGGCAGATATTTTAGAGCGTGCTTTGGTCGCAGTTGTACCAAGCGAGGGATTTGGTATAGACGGATATGTCCGTTTATCATATGCAACATCAATGGAAACTATTATAACAGGTCTTGACAGAATAGAAAACTACTTGCAAGGCAAATGCTAATGCTTTTTGCAGATTGGAGAGTACTATGAAAATCAGTGTTATAGGCGGAGGAAATATGGGCGGTGCTTTAGCCGGCGGCTTGATTTCGTCAGGCGTTGTAGAAAAAAATGATGTTTTAGTATGTGACCGCTCACTTAAATGCCTTGAAGCTTGGAAAGAAAAAGGAACAAATACATCACAAAATAATACCGATGCGGAAAGCTTTGGCGATATAGTTATTTTAGCGGTAAAGCCTAATGTAATGGAAACGGTTTTGGGCGAGCTTAAAGGTAATAAGAATAAAATTTATATTTCAATTGCCGCAGGTATTACCGTCAAATTATTAGAGAAGTATTTGGGCAAAGGTACAAAAATTGTTCGTGCAATGCCAAATACACCTGCTTTGGTAGGGTGTGGTATGACGGTGCTTACGCCAAATGACAACATAGACGATAGTGACAGAGAGCTTATCACTTCCGTGTTTGAAAGCATAGGCGAAGTAGCATTTTTAGAAGAAAAGTATATGAGTGCGGCTTGCGCTCTGCACGGAAGCAGTCCTGCGTATATTTATATGCTTATTGATGCGATGGCGGATGGCGGTGTAAAGTATGGCATACCAAAAGATATTGCTTTAAAATTAGCCGCAAAAGCAGTTGAAGGCTCCGCAAAAATGGTTTTGGAGAGTGGCGCTCACCCCGGAAAGCTTAAAGATAATGTTTGTTCACCGGGAGGCACAACCATTGCGGCGGTACAAAAGCTTAACGAAACAGGCTTTTGTGCATCTGTTCAGGCAGCGATTGATGCTTGTGTTAAGCGTTC
>JAZLIC010000054.1:0-18215 GCA_045617225.1 Clostridia bacterium | reverse complement strand
AATCAAAAAATATATAAGCAAAAACATAAGGCATAAAAAATACCGTAATATTATACTTGACGGCACCGAGAAAATCCAATTTCAATAAGGATAACGCAGCTTTCGTCATACCGCATCCCGGACACGGAATATTGAAAAATTCCATAAAAACACATGTAATGTTTAATCTGTCAAATAAAATATAAACCGCTATAAAATATGCAAAAATTAATAATAGAATTAAATACTTCTCTTTGCCTTTTTCGAATTTCATTATCCAACCTTGTTATAGTCAGCACACATAAGATTTGTTGCTTTGAACAATTTATGATAATAAATAAATGGTCCGACAATTATGAAGCTTCCGATAACATTCCAAAGCCAATAATCGGCACACGAAAAACTATATGCAATATTTCTTCGTTTAAGTTCGTTGCCAATACGATTTGAAATCTTGTGATACCAAACAATATACGCAATACCAAGAGTAATAGGTGCTATCAAGAAAAATAACAAGCAATAGTGCATTGTCCTCTTGCCATCATATCGGCTTGCAACAATATTTATATCACTACTTACGGACGACATAACAACAAGACCGTAAATTCCAAAAGTAATAATCGATAAGAATATGTACTTTGCCAATCCTTTGTTTGTCTTCAACTGACCTACCGGCATTGCGTTGTTGCTGACAGCTCTTCCGCACTTAACACACACTATTGCGCCTTCGTTAACTTCTGCGCCACATGAACTGCAATACTTCATAACACTCCCCCGTTTCCAAATTAAAACTATAATAGTAATTTATCATATTTTGTTATCTTTTGTCAATAATTAAATTAAAGGAATTTTCAATGCAAAACAATCGTCTGAGTTATTTGCCTTTTTGTACTTTATTGTAATTTTTCTTCTTTATGATATACTATAAATAATTAAAACTATTAAGGAGATTTAAAATGCTTAAAAAATCGGCAGAAATTTTATCAGGTATACCTGCCACGGTAATATCCGGCATATTCTTATTGCTTGGTTTGGCTTCGCATCTTAACAAAGCAGGTCTTTCCTTTATACCATTTGACATGTCCTGGGGTGCAATACTTTTAAGCGGTATCCCCATTTTTTATTCTGCGATACACAAGCTCATTTATAATCAGGGTATCAAAAAGATTTCATCTTCACTTTTAATCAGCATTGCAATGGTTGCCGCAATCGCCATAGGCGACCCTTTTGCCGCAGGCGAGGTTGCGTTTATTATGGCTATCGGTGAAATTTTAGAGGATATGACAGCAGACCGTGCGAAGCGCGGACTTAATAGCCTGATATCCCTTGCACCTACACAAGGCAGGCTAATCAATGGCAAAAATGCAAGAATGATTCCGGCAGAGGAAATTAAAACAGGAGATATACTTCGGGTTTTGCCCGGTGAGGCAATTCCTGTTGACGGAATTATTATAAGCGGAGATACATCTGTTGACCAATCCGTTATAACAGGAGAGTCGCTTCCTGTTGACAAAGGGATAGGCGATACCGTCTACTGCGGAACAATAAATCGCTTTGGCTCTGTTGACATCAGGGCAACAAAGGTGGGCGAGGACAGCTCCCTTCAAAAACTTATTCGCCTGGTAAAGGACTCGGAAAAGAAAAAGGCACCCGCCGCAAGGCTTGCAGATAATGCCGCAAGTATACTTGTGCCTGTTGCACTCCTGATTGCCGTCATCACGGGCATATTCACCAAAGATATTGTCAGGGCGGTTACGGTTCTGGTTGTCTTTTGCCCTTGTGCCTTGGTTTTGGCTACCCCTACTGCGATTATGGCGGCGATAGGGCAGGCGGCAAAGAACGGCGTGATTATCAAATCAGGGGAAGCACTTGAAAATCTTGGGCATACCAATATTATAGCCTTTGACAAAACAGGTACGCTAACATACGGAAGGCTTGCGGTATCGGATATTATACCATTTGAAGATTCCGTAAATCAAACGGAGCTTTTATCACTTGCCGCTTCTGCCGAGGTAAAGAGCGAACATCCTTTGGGGAAGGGGATTGTATCATACGCAAAAGAAAAGGGCGTAAATATCACAGACTCCGCAGACTTTAAGATGTTTTCAGGGAAAGGCGTTTATGCGAAGGTGGACGGAAGCGAATTATTATGCGGAAGCGAAAAGCTTTTATACGAAAAGAATATTATCCTTTCGGAAGATAAAAAAGCCGTTCTTGCACATCTTAACGGACAGGGCAAGGCGTCCGTCTCAGTAGCAAAAGATGGTGTTTGCATAGGGATAATTGCTCTGTCGGATATACTACGTACAGATGCGAAAGATGTTATATCAAAGCTTAAAGAGATGGACACTACTGCCGTACTACTGACCGGCGACAACTTGGGCGCTGCCGGCTATTTTGCAAGCCGCATCGGCATAACAGAGGTTCAGGCAGGCCTACTGCCCGAAGAAAAGGCAGAAAGCATCTCAGCTCTGCAAGCAAACGGAGATAAGGTATGTATGATTGGCGACGGTGTAAATGACGCCCCTGCCCTTAAAGAAGCAACCGTAGGCGTTGCAATGGGAAGTATGGGAAGCGATATTGCGATAGATGCGGCGGATATTGCCCTGATGAGTGATGATATATCCAAAATTCCTTACCTTAAACGGCTGTCGCTCGCTGCAACAGGCACCATCAAGTTAAGCATAACCGTGTCAATGATTATAAATATAATTGCGGTCTTGCTCTCCGTCCCGGGAGTGCTTGGCCCCACAACAGGCGCACTTGTGCATAATGCAGGCTCTGTTTTTGTAGTGATTATTGCGGCAATGTTATATGACAAAAAATTTGAGTAAGTTTATTGAATAGTTAAAAAAGTTCAGACCGCCAAAAGACTGTCTTTTAGCGGTCTGAGCTTTTTACCTTACAAACTTGATAATACTTTCTACGCTCTTTTCGATACCTTCCGAACTGTCAATAACCATTTCATAATTCTTGGCATCGCCCCAGGTCATTTGGGAAATATTTTTATAATATGATGCACGTGCGCTATCCGCTCTTTCAATCTGTGCCTTTGCGTCCTTCTCGCTGTCACTGTACATTTCCATAACATTTTGTATGCGGTATTCCAAAGGCGCTTTGATAAACAGACGCACCACATTATCGAAATCACGAAGCACATAATCTGCCGCACGCCCTACTATTACACAAGAGCCGTTTTCCGCAATACGCTTTATTATTCTTTCTTGTGCAATAATAGCCTCGGTCACCGCCTCGCTGCTTAAATACAAGTCTTTAAGATGCTTTGGTGAATTACGGTTTATATGTGAAATAAAATCTTCGTCAAAATCTATTTCCTCTGCCGCAAGAGCGGTAAGCTCCTTATAATAAAACGGTATGCCAAGCTTTTCGGCAACCAGCCTTCCTATCTGCTTACCCTGTGAGCCGTGCTCTCTTGCAATGGTAATAATAACGCCCGGCTTTGACTTTTGAATAATAGTTTTATGTGTGTTTTCCGTATGTGTATCGGGCATCTTTTCAAACAGTTGTTTTTGCAGGTGAATTCTGCCATATATCGCCATAAGGGTTGATGCAATTTCGCCGGCAGGAATTGCGAGCCATACATACTCATATCCAAACATATATCCCAAAACATACGCTACGGGGATTAAAACCACCAGCTGTCTTGCAATGCTCATAAGAAGTGCCAGAACGCTCTTTCCGCACGCCATAAAGAACTGTGATGTAACAATTCCGTATGCCGCAAATAAAAAGCTGATTGAAATCATACGGAATGCGGGAATACCTATCTTTATCATTTCATCGGAGGCGTTGAATATTTTAAGGAGCGGACTCGGCAGGAATATAAACGCCAGAGTTGCAAGGAACATATAGCATATCGCATACATTATCGCAAGCTTGTATGTTCCGAGCATTCTTTTCTTATTCCGTGCGCCCAAATTATAGCCTACAATCGGATTTGTGCCGTTGGCAAGTCCGATTACCGGCATAATGAAAAAGCTTTGTACTTTAAAATATGCACCGAAAACCGCTGCCGCTGTGGCAGTTGCTTCAAGGGCAATCAAAAGCTTGTTCATCATAAATGTCATAACGGAGCCGATACCGAGAGTGAGAATAGACGGTACGCCGATTTTGTAAATCGCACCGATAAGCTTTCCGCTCGGTCTGAATTTCTTTATCTGCAAACGAATTTCCTTATTGAAGTTATGATGAAGCACGATGCCCAGAATCACGCTGCATATCTGCCCTGCAACCGTGGCAACAGCCGCTCCTGCAACGCCCATCTTAGGGAAAAATCCCCAACCGAAAATCAAAAACGGGTCAAGAATTATATTTATAACCGCACCGGTCAGCTGTGTCCACATAGACAAGGTGGATTTGCCCGTGCTTTGCATAATGCGTTCCATAATAATCTGTCCGAAAAGTCCGAATGAGAAAACGCAACAAATAAACAAATAATCGCTTCCGCCCTCAACAATGCCGGGAATACTTGTCTGTGACTTAAAGAATGCTTCCACGCCTACAAGTCCGAAAACAAGCATTACCAGATAGCTGCACACTGCCAAAAATACGCCGTTTGTCGCAAACTTGTTCGCCTTGTCAAAATCCTTTTCGCCAAGGCTTTTTGAAACAAGCGTTACAACACCCGTGCCGGTACCCGATGCAATCGCTATCATAATATTCTGAATAGGAAAGGACAGAGATACCGCATTAAATGCGTCCTGACTAAGTTGTGATACATAAAGGCTGTCTACCATATTATAGAGTGCCTGAACCAACATAGATATAATCATAGGTACTGCTATGCCAAGCAACAGTTTGTTTATCGGAGCGGTCCCCATCTTATTTTCTTTAATTGCTTTTGTTGACATTATACTTACCTCCAAATCATACCGCACTATTTTACCACAAAAATAATTGCATTACAACATTTTCAGACAAGAAAGTTTCAAGTTTTGAATATTTCTTTAATTGCCGTCATTCCCCTCAGGCAGACGGGAAGGTGCGAAAACAAATTTTACATTGCCGACCGGGAGCGGCAGGTCTAAGCCGGGCTTTGGGCGATTATTCAAAAAATTTATTTTTCGCAAAACAGGCGGCCGCAAAGGGCCGCCCGTATGAGTTAAAATTGCAGTTGTGACTTATGCATTGGGAAAAAGTCAAATCTCGGTTCCAAGAACTTAAACTTATGCTCCGTGCCGTTCGGGATAAAGTCATAGACCGTTTTAAAGATATTATCCCAACTCCAAAAGCTCTCGTCAAAGCCTAAATATTCAAGCAACAATTCCGTTCCCTCCGGTGCAACAGGGTGCATAAGCACCGCAGACACACGCACCATATGGATGGCATCAATCAAGGTTTGCTTGCGTTTTGCGTCGTCCTCCTCCTTGTCCGCTTCCGCCATATTCTTTGCCCAATATTTATTCGCATTTCTGATATAGGTATCCATAAGATTCATAACCGTATGGAACTCAAACTTATACATTGCACGCTCGTACTTTAAGATAACTTCCTTTGCATCTTTCAAAACTTCCTCGCTTACCTCGCCCACAGGGAGCTTTCCGTCATAATACTTCTGTGCGGTATAGAAGCAGGAGCGTGCCACACGGTTAAATACATTTGACAGTAGCTTTCCCTCTTTTAAAACAGGGTCGCTCTCGTTCTCATTTGCGGTGGGGTTTAAGGGTTTTGGCTGGAAGCTGACGCTTTTGATACTGAGTCCAAGTCCCAGGAAGTGTGCACGAAGTTGCTCCGCCGTATAATATTCAAGCAAGTCCTCTGCCATAGGCGGCTTAATATCACTGCTGCTGCTTGCCTTTTTATTTAAAAAGAGTACATGGTTATTTGCAACAAGTGTCGGCAATGTAAGAGCGCCCTTTTCAGGCCTAGTGGTAAGGTTATCCTTGCCCTGAGTAGCCATAAACATTACCATTTCGGCGATGCCGTAGAAGTAAATGTTATCCTGACCGATAAACTGATATACCTCTGCCTCCGGGTCACACCAAAAGTCCTTCCACGCATCTTCACCCTTACCGATACTCTTTAAATACGACTTGGTAAACGAAATAGGTGCCCAAAGCGACTCCGGCCATACCCAAACCGTCAAGCCGTCCTCGCCGTCAAGCGGCAGAGCCGGTACGCCCCATTCAATATTACCTGTCAGGCGGAAGGGGACAAGCGTCTTACCTGCACGGAAACGGATTTGGTTTTCGTTAAGGAGGTTGCGTGCCTTATCTCTGTCGTCTAAATCCTTAAAGCTAAGCGCAAATGATGTCTTGTTCGCCTGTGTATTTAAAGAATGCTCAGGCATATCGCCTTTTATCTTCTCATAATCATCATAAAACTCATTCTTGATATATATAATCGGCGGAAGCATAAACTCCTTTATGGTATTGCTCACCAAAGGACGCACGTTTTCCTTGCCCTCAATCTCCTCTACGTACTTCTGCATAAGTTCTCTGAACTTTGCAAGGTCTATATACCAATTTACAACATCACGCATCTCAGGCACTTCGCCTGTCAGTGTGCTTCTTGGGTTTATCAAATCTGCCGGCATATACTGGTGTCCGAGTGAACACTCATCGGCATATCCCTTGTCCGACTGACAGTTCTCAACAGGGCATTTGCCCACAACCTGTCTGCCGTTTAAGAATTGCTCCGCCTTGGCATCATAGAACTGTGATGTTGTCATCTTCTCCAAAAATCCGTTCTCATACCAAGTCTTAAAAAGCTCCTCGCCCAGCTCTCTGTGACAATCCTTTGTATCACCCAAGCCTGATGCGCCAAAGAGGTTTAAGCTTATATTATACTCATCAAGCGTCTTTTTCTGGCTGTCGTGATTACTCTTTACGAAGTCCTCTATACTGCCCTTAAAAGAGCCGCTTTCGCAGAGCGCACGATAACTTTCCACAATAGGAGAACCGTAACAATCTGTGCCGGATACAAACACAACATTGTCGCTTCCGATACGGTCACGCAGGAAACGTGCCATAACGTCTGCCTGAACAAACACTCCGCCCACATGGCCAAAGTGCAGTTTTTTATTGCCGTAAGGCATACCGCCGGTAATTACCGCCCTCTTTGGGAAGGTAGGCCTCGGCATATCAAAAATGCTTACCTTCTCAGGGCGAAAGTCCCTGTTATCCTGTCTTTCTTTCCCCATTATTGCTCCCCCTTACTTCAGTCTGTCAATTTCGCTTTGAATTCTTCGGCGAACACAATCCTCGCCCAAAACCTGACTGATTTCCCACATATCCGGCGAGTTGCTTCTGCCCACAATGGCAAGACGTAAAACTGTACCTACATCACTTATACTGCCCGGATATAATTCGGGATTTTTCTTATACTTCTTCGGTTGAAGTGCATAACCCATATCCTCTGCGATACTGCGCACCTTCTGCCACCATACATCACGGTCATCCGAAAAGTCAAGGGTTTCAAGGTATCGTGTAAGCATCTCTTTTGAATGCTCTTTTGTCACATTCTCCGGATAGTCGTCCTCAATCTTAAAGGTTTCGTCAAAATAGAAGGACAAAAATTCTCTCGTCTGCTTCCAATTTGCCAAATCCTTACGGGGACGGTCGCCCGACCTGCCCACATCAATGGTCTTTTCCGCAAAGGTACGGTCTTTGGTGAATATCTCATAAAAGTCCTTATCATATACTTCAAGCCATGCGGAGAACTCGTCATATATCTGCGACGCAGGTGTTCTTAGCAGTACCTCACGGCTTACATCGTCAAACTTCATCATATCGAACAATGCACCGGAATTGCTCATCTTCTCGGTAGTGAAGATAAAATCGTCTTTATCTGCATACGGGTTTTCCATACGCCATTCCTCAAAGTTAGAGTTAAGGAGCGTTAAAAGATACTCCCAAACCGCACGGGGTGCATATCCCTCTGCACGATAATATTCAAGTCCAAGCTCCGGGTCCTTACGCTTTGAAAGCTTACGCTTGGTATCGCCGTCCATCTTCATAAGCTGAGCGGTATGGCAATATATCGGTCTTTCCCAACCGAATGTATCAAAAAGCTGAACATGTATCGGCAGAGTTGCAAGCCACTCCGCACCACGCACAACATGTGTAGTACGCATCAAGTGGTCATCTACCACGTGTGCGAAGTGGTAGGTGGGTATTCCGTCAGACTTTAAGAGTACAAAGTCCTGATAGTTTTCCTGAACACGGAGCGTACCGCGGATACCGTCCTCTACCTCGACATAGTTTTCAATATCGCCGTTTGAGCGGAACCTCAGTACATACGGCTCGCCGCTTTCGATACGTGCCTTGACCTCATCAAACGAAAGGTCACGGCATTTTGCCCACTTTCCGTAGTAGCCGAAGTTTTCTTTATTTTCCATCTGCGTTTCACGCATTTGAGTTAAGCTTTCCTCGGTGCAGAAGCAAGGGTACGCAAGACCTCTCTTAACCAGCTCCTTAGCGAAACATTGATAGATTTCCTTTCTCTGTCTTTGACGATACGGTCCGTATGCACCGTTGTCACCGTCTATTGTTGCACCCTCGTCAAATTCTATACCAAAGTACGCCATTGCGGAAAGTACAAGCTCTACCGCACCGGCAACCTCACGCTTTGCGTCCGTGTCCTCAACACGCAGAAAGAATGTACCGTCGCTTTGGTGGGCAAGACGCTCGCCGATTATTGCATTATATAAATTGCCCAGATGGACAAAGCCTGTCGGACTCGGCCCTATACGTGTAACCTTTGCACCGCTTGGCAGATTACGCTGTGGGTACATTTTTTCATAATCCTCAGGTTTCTTTGTAATATCGGGAAACAGCAATTCCGCTAAATTTTGATTTGCCATTTTAACTCTCCTTTATTTTATTTTGAGTCCTCGTGCCTGATTTGCGCACGCTTTATTTTACCGCCGATTGTTTTTGGAAGCTCGTCCACAAACTCGATTACACGCGGATATTTATACGGTGCGGTGGTGCGTTTTACATGTGCCTGAAGCTCCTTTATAAGCTCCTCGCTCGGTGTATATCCCTTTGCCAAAACAACAGTCGCCTTTACGACCTGTCCGCGGATAGGGTCGGGCGCACCGGTGATTGCACATTCTACAACCGCAGGGTGTTCAAGGAGTGAGCTTTCAACCTCAAATGGGCCTATGCGGTAGCCGCTGCACTTGATAACATCATCACTCCTGCCGATAAACCAATAATATCCGTCACTGTCACGCCAAGCCAGGTCACCTGTGTCATAGTATGCACCGCCAAAGGCTTCTTCGGTAAGCTCCTCGTTTAAATAATATCCCACAAACAAGCCCGTGGGGTGGTTATTCTTTGCGTCCATTACAACAACTCTGCCCTCTTCGCCGTCAGGGCAGTCGCATTCCTCATCATCAATCAATCTGATATTATAAAGCGGTGACGGTTTACCCATTGAGCCGGGTTTCGGCTCAAACCACTTAAAGTTTGCAAGCATAACAGATGATTCCGACTGTCCAAAACCTTCGTAGAGTTTAAGGCCTGTCCTTTCGTACCACTTGTTAAATACTTCCGGGTTTAAAGGCTCGCCTGCAATACAGCAATGCTTTATGCAGGACAGGTCAAACTTTGACAAATCTTCTTGAAGCATAAATCTGAACATTGTAGGCGGCGCACAAAATGTTGTAACACCATACTTTGTAATCTTTTCGAGCAAATGCAGAGGCACAAACTTCTTCATATCATATGCAAATATTACCGCTCCGCAAATCCATTGTCCGTAAATCTTGCCCCAACCGAACTTTGCCCAGCCGGAGTCGGAAACGCTCATATGTAATTTATCTTCCTGTACCTGTTGCCAATACTTTGCGGTAACAATATGTCCGAGAGGGTATGAAAAACAATGTTCTACCATCTTAGGCATTCCCGTGGTACCCGAGGTAAAGTAGACAAGCATTGTATCGTCTGCCTTTGTTGCCTCATCACCTGTGGGACGCTCAAAAACATCGGAGAAGTTCTCCATCTCCTCGTTTAAGTTGTGCCAACCCTCTTTCTTATCGACAACCATAATCCTGTGCTTGATTTTATCGGTCTCTGCCATCGCCTTTTCTACCTGTTCTATAACAAAAGCATCATTCACGCAGATGATGGCTTTTATATTTGCCGCCTCGGCACGATAAACCAAATCCTTTTTGGTAAGCTGAAGCGTACCCGGAATAAGCACCGCACCCAATTTATGAATAGCGGTGGCACAAATCCAATATTCAAAACGGCGACGCATTACAAGCATTACAACATCGCCCTTCTTTATGCCAAGGCTCTTTAAATAATTTGCAACCTTGTTTGAGTATTTCTTTATATCATTAAAGGTAAAAATTTTCTCATTGCCGTCATCATCGCACCAAACCAACGCTTTTTTGTTGATGTCCTGCTCTGCCCACGCATCAACGACATCAAATCCAAAGTTGAAGTTCTCGGGAACATTTACACGATAGTTTTCTTTAAAGTCCTCATAGGACTCAAACTCAATCCTTGGCAAAAATCTGTCTAAAATCATAGCTTTTTACTTCCTTTCTGCTACTCTGCAATAACCGTTAAAAACTTTGCCGGCTTATCTCCCGCACAACGCTGTCCGTGAGGATGCTCCGGATTAAAATAAATAGTATCTCCTGCGGATAAGATAAAGCTTTGATTGTCAAAAACAAGCTCCATCTCACCGTCAATCACCATATTAAATTCCTGTCCGCTGTGGCAGACCAAATCCGCAGGCTCGTCGGACGGGTCAAGCTCCACAAGCAGAGGCTGCATAATCTTGCCTCTGTAACGGTGCGCCAAATCCTCGTACTTGTAACCCGGAAAACGGGAAACCATTTTGCCTTCGCCTGCTCTTACAATCTGATAGGTATCAAGCTTTGCGGTCACGCCTGTAAAAATCTCCGCAAAGTCTACGCCGCAGACATTTGCAATCTTATAGATGACGCTGATTGGGATATCGTCACCGCTTTTTTCGTACTCTTTATAAGTATCCACATCCATTTTGAGTTCTGCCGCAAATTCCTCCTGGGTATAACCGCAAGCATCTCTCAGTGTTATAATACGCTGAGTAATCTCATTCATTTCTTCACGCATTTTTATTTCCTCCTCTTTCCTTTCAGCTTAACTGTTAAAGCCAAAACTTTAAGTATAATATATCCAAGCAATCCCACAAAGAAGCAACCGATATAAACTTTAACTATCGGCGGTGCCTTAAATTTTCTGGGTGCACTCGGTTTAAATCGCACTTTATCCGATAAAAACGTATCATTTGCAAGATAACTGAGTCCCTTTGTTTCCGCAAACCTCTCACTTAAACTGTTTAAAAAGAGTGCCGCCTCCGCTCTTGTAAATTGGTTTTCATTAGCAAAAAGCGTCATTCCGTCATTTATAAGTCCAAGCCTTACCCCCAAAGCAACAGGGTCAACACTTTCATCTTTAAGATACGATACATCGGGAAAGCTTAAATACTTACTCTGATACGGAAGGTCAGGGTCATTGCTTCTGTACGGATAATCATATTCCTTCATCTCTGCAAGAAGTTCAAGCGGTTTCGCATATCCGTTTTCAAGTCCAACCGCGCTTATACCATTAAAACGCCTGTTGTCATCATCATAAAGGTTAAGCTCTGCCCCCGAAACCGATGCAACCGCAAGATACTGCGGGTCCGCTTCGCTTAAATCAATATAGTCCGCCGACGCATCAGGGTTACGGAGGAAGGTCATTCCCGTCAAAGCATACGCCGCATCATATTTGGAATACTGCTCACTTGGGTTAAAGTTGCCCATAGTGATTGGCAGATACCCCTTTGACGCCAACATCCTGACCGCTTCCTGTGTTGCCTCGTCCAAATCCTTAATATCCCCTATGTTCTGCTCGTTATTTGCGACACGGAACCTGCCTCCGAATTTGGTAGTAACCTCAATGGCTTGATTTGCTTCGTCATATCTTCCGCCGATATTATATTCTTTGCCGTTTGCGTGCTTATACCAAACCGTGTCATACTTATTATCCGTCGGGAAAGCGACGGTCAAAGGAGCGGAAAACTTGTCAATAACATTTCCGTTTTCATTGTATATCATCACCACATATCCGCTTCGCTTTTCTCTTGCGTATTGAATACTGAAATCTCCGTAAGAGTCGCAAAGCACCTTGCACGGCTTTTGCAACAAAGTCACTCGGTGGTTGTTATCCCCAAGCAGAATATCAATCCGTCCGTTTTCGGGCAGAGCGTTTATAAGCTTTTCTTCCACCTTTATATGCGGCAGTGATTTATCGTCTAATCCTTCCGCCACAACCTGCACAGGCAGACTTATTACCCTGTCCGCTTCTGCGCCGTACTCTTTTGCAATCCCCCACAAGGTATCACTGACATCAGACGCCTTTTCCGTTAAAGCGTCAATATCTGCCGGGAGCCGTATTTCGTTATCCTTGCAGGTAACTTTTGCAACACAAATCCTGCTTATCGCAGTTTCGATATATCTTGAAATCTCTGTCACGGCAGGGCCGTTCGGCGCTTCATTTGCACTCCCCAGCCTTTCTTTAAGATAGCTTGCAAAGCTCTCTGTATCATTTGCGCTCTCTACCACAGAATAGTCAAAAGCAACATTAGAGGTTATTCTTGCGCCTCTCTTTGCGTCCTCCAAAAAGCCTGCATTTTTATATTCTTCGGGCAGTGCAGATGTAGTACCAAGCTCCTTTGCCACAAATCCGTACCTTGTATCCGCACGCTTTAAAATTGCATAATAAGTGGTATTGTCATATGTACCCAAGGCAGAATCCAAATATTCAAGAGTGTACTGGACAATATAGTTGCCGTCGCTTAGCTGTCCGAAAAATTGAATTCGACAGTTCTCGGGCGAACGTGTCCACATCTTCTCTCGTGGGTTCTGTTGAGGTGCGTGCCAGGCACCGCCTATGTTTGCAATATAGTAGCTGTCCGATGTTTCATAAAGGTTATCGGGAATTCCCTCCCTCGCAAAGGTGGTATATACCGCCCTTGATACATCGTCTTGCGTAACCGTCTTTTCACTTCCGTTTATTGCGGCGTTAGAGGAAATCAGGTCACGCTGAGAATATGCTAAAAACTGCCACCAAATAATCTTTGACATCTCCGTTGTCCAATCTCCGTCAAAGATATATCTGTGTGTACTTGATGAGCTGTCCTTGGCGGTGTAGCAAGCGCCGAATCGTGTAAGATACGCACCGATATTCACCCTTTCGCTCGTCTTCAAACCATCTGTCATATCTGTATAGAGAGGCTCCGCAAATACAACCGTCTGAGAAATTGCAGACAGCAAAAAAACACATATCAAAAGAAGTGCCGATAATCGTTTTTTCATTGCTAAACCTCCCATCATAAAACATTCTTTTAATTATATCACATCTTTTTTTTAATTACAATCATTAAATTTAATATATTTTACACTCATCGGCGCTCTGTTCTTTATATGATTGACAATTCACAGGCAACTTTTTTGTTTTCAAAAAAGTATTGTATTTATATAAAATATGTGCTATACTAAACACGCTACACAAATGAATAATAATGGTTGGGAATATTTTTGCTCTATACGGAGATATTCTGCATTTTTGCAGTCACCATTTTGAATTTACATAAAAATGCAAATTCCACTTGGTGAGTGTAGAAGAATACTCCACTATTATTAAGATTTGTGTAGCAGCAATCGGAGTTTGCGTTTTTTGTGCGGCAGCTTCGGTTGCCGCATTTTTTATTTATAGGAGGATTTAAGAATGGAAGTAAATCAAAAAATGTATAGTACGGTATTTAACGGTGCAACCGACGCCATATGGCTGATTGATGACGCATTAGAAAACGAGGGGAATTTTGCGGAGTTTAAAAGATTGGTCATAGCGGCACAAGACAGATTGAAAAAAGCGCAGATAGATGCGGAAGAAATTTATATCGAAATGGAAGAATAACGCATAAAACAAAATCAGAAAATCTCTTTTGGCTAAAAGAGCAAAAGAATTATCATAATCTACGCAGTCAGGTATGCAATCGAAAAATCTTTAAATTACCCAAACGGAATCTTGGGTCCGCTGCCAAAAATCTTCGGGCAGTAAATAAATCTTTTGGAAGCACCGTCCAAAAACCGCGTGCAGAAAAGTTTGAGTTCACGCCTGACGGGTGATAAAAATCCGGGTGGCGAGAGTATATCTTTTAGCGGTGCGACCTTTGGGGGTGCAGGGGGGCGCTCCCCTGCTATCTTTTGGGTACTTTTGGATACGCAAAAGTGCCAATCCTCCGTAGAGATACGGAAATATGCGAAAAACAAATTTTCTGAATTATCGCCCAAGCCCTGCTTAGACCTGCCGCTCCCGGTCGGCAACGTAAAATTTGTTTCTCGCAAAAAGGGCGGCCCTGTTGGCCGCCCTTTCTTAAACGATTTTATATTCCGCAGGTTTTCATTACTCTGCCGTACATCTTTTTCGCTTTCTTTACGGCACGCTTATCCATCATCATTACGCCCATTCCTATGCATGCGCCTGTTATCATTCCCATCGAAAATTTAATCATATTCGCTCCTCCTTTTTTATCTTTCTTTAAATATTATCCTCTTTTTTCATAAAAATATATTAGAAATATATTACATCTGACATTAAAAACACTTGACGGATATGGGTTTTTGTAGTATGATATTCTGTATGTATCAATATTCGGAAAGGCGTTGATTTTATGGCAAAGGTTCTCCCTTTTAAAGGGCTTAGATACAACACAAATAAATTTACTGATTTGGCAAAGGTTACTGCACCGCCATATGACATTATTTCACCTGATGAACAAGACACACTGTATAACCTCAGTGATAATAATATTGTCCGCATTGACTTCGGCAAGGAGTTTTCAGATGACAACGATACAAACAACCGTTACACCCGTGCCGGAGAAGCTTTAAGCAAATGGATTGCGGATAACGATTTGATATTTGAAGATGCACCTGCGTTTTATATTTACGAACAGATTTTTGACCTCCCGAACACCGATTCGAGGAATTCGTTTAAGGGCATTATTTCCGCAGTGGAGCTTGAAGAATTCTCAAAAAAAATTATTCTTCCTCACGAAGAAACGATATCAAAGGCAAAGACTGACCGCTTAAACCTTATGCGCACCACCGGCGCAAATATCAGTCAGATTTACTCGCTCTATTTAGATGACGATAAGAGCGTACACGCCGTTATCTCGGAGCAATCCGCAAGAGAGCCCGACATACACTTTACTACTCCCGACGGCATTATCCAAAATATATGGATTATTAAGGACATCTCCGTTACGCAAAAGATAACCGCCCTTTTTGAGAACAAGCAGTTATTTATTGCAGACGGACACCACAGATACGAAACCGCCCTCAACTACCAAAGAGAATATCGCAGCAATCACGACTGTCCCAATGGGCTTCAATCTTATGACACGGTTATGATGATGCTTGTATCTATGGACGATGACGGACTTTTCGTATTTCCTACCCATCGTATGCTTAAAAATATTAAAGACTTTGACGAAACTCTCATTGTCAGTCTTCTTACCAATTATTTTACAACATCAAAGATACACTTTACCGAAGGCGATTATGCGGAAATCATTACGGAGCGTCTTAAACAAACAACCGACGAAAAGCTTTTTGCACTCTATACGGGCGAGGACTACTACTACTTATTAAAGCTTAAAGATATTTCCGTTATGAAGAAGGAAATCCCCAATATGCCTGATGCATACAGGCATTTAGATGTTACCGTTCTGCATACCTTAATTCTTGAAAAGCACTTTGGTATTGATAAAGAAAATATGGCACAACAAAAGAATTTAGTTTACACACGTTCTGCGCACGAAGCGATTTCGGCCGTTCGCTCAGGTGACTTCTGTTGTTCCTTTATTATAAACCCAACAAAGGTATCAGAAATCAAAGAGGTATCTCTGGCAGGCGAAAAAATGCCGCAGAAGTCCACATACTTCTGGCCAAAGTTGGTTACAGGTATTGTAATGCACAAGTTCTCTCAGAACTAATTTGAAAGGATTGATTACCAATGAAAATTGCAATTATGGGTTTCGGCGTTGTAGGCAGCGGTGTCGGCGAGATTATCGGCATAAAAAACGAAACAATGCTGCGTCGCAGCGGTGAGGAAATAGAAATTGCTCACATTTTGGACCTTCGTGACTTTGAGGGCAGTAAGTTCGACTGCTTTACAAAGGACTTTAATGATATTCTAAACGACCCGGAGGTTGGCGTTGTTGCGGAGGTTATGGGCGGCACCAAGCCTGCTTATGAGTTTACAAAGGCACTTCTTCTTGCCGGCAAGAGCGTTGTTTCCTCAAACAAAGAGCTTGTAGCAAAGCACGGCACGGAGCTTTTAAACATTGCCAAAGAGAATAATGTAAGCTACTTATTTGAAGCAAGCGTCGGAGGCGGTATTCCTATTATCCGTCCGCTCTATTCAAGTCTTGCGGCAAACGAGCTTACCAATGTTATCGGCATCTTAAACGGTACTACCAACTATATACTGACATCTATGATAAAAGAAGGTACGTCGTTTGACGATGCTCTGCGCAGTGCCCAGGAAAAGGGCTATGCGGAGAAGGACCCTACCGCCGATATAGAAGGCCACGATACCTGCCGAAAGATTGCTATTCTTGCATCACTTGCATTCGGCAAATATATAAACAGTGACGATATTTCCTGTGAGGGTATTACCAAAATAACCTCCGAAGATGTTGAATACGCCGAAAAACTCGGCGGTGTAATCAAGCTTTTGGGTATGGCTGACAAATCAGAAAACGGCGTTTATGCCCGTGTCTGCCCTGCCATTCTTCCGAAGGAACACCCCCTCGCCGGTATTGATGATGTATTTAACGGCATTTTGGTGCGTGGCGACGCTTTGGGCGATGTTATGTTTTACGGCAGAGGCGCAGGCTCGCTTCCTACCGCAAGTGCAGTTGTTTCCGATATTATCGACTGTGTCAAGAACAAAGACCGACACATACGCTTAGGTTGGAGTGAGGCTGAGGACGGATACCTTTTGGACGACAAGGAACAGCGTGCAAGCTACTGCTTACGCATAAAGGGCAATAACGAAGGCTTAAAGGGTGACTTTGTATGTGCCGCATTAGATAACAAAAATGACGAATTCGCATTGGTTACACCTGAGCTGAACGATGCAGAGCTTGCGGAATTTATAAATAATACCTTAGGCGGCAGAGAAGTTATAAAAACTCTCAGAATGGTAGGCGAATAATGAAGTTTAAAATACAGGTGCCGGCAACAAGCGCAAACATAGGTCCGGGATTTGACAGTATGGGCATTGCTCTTTCCCTTTATAATTATGTTACCGCCGAAGAAACGGACGACGGCCTTAAAATAGACATTTTAGACGAAACAAGCCGGTTTTTGCATACAGATGAGCGCAACTTGATTTATCGCTCTATGGCCCGTGTTTTTAAAGAAGTGGGATATAAAGCACACGGCATACATCTGACGCTTGAAAATAATATCCCGGTGACCCGGGGACTCGGCAGCAGCAGTGCAGGGATTGTGGGCGGCTTGCTTGCAGGAAATGCAATATCGGGAAATAAACTTTCGCAAAACGATATTTTGCGTATTGCCGCAGAGCTTGAAGGACATCCGGATAATGTTACTCCGGCACTTCTCGGCGGCTTTACGGTAAATATACTAAACAAAAGTGATGTAAAGTTTGTCAAGACCGAAATCAAAGACGATTTAAAGTTTGCGGCACTTATACCTTCTTTCTATCTGCAAACCAAAAAGTCACGAGGCATACTGCCGGAAGCGGTTTCGCACAGAGATGCGGTCTTTAATACAGGGCGCAGTGCTTTGCTTACCGCAAGCCTTATATCAGGCAAGTATGAGAATATTCGTACCGCAGTCGGCGACAAGCTGCACCAGAGATACAGAAAGCGTTTAATCCCTTATATGGATGAGCTTTTTAATCTTTGTTACGCAAACGGAGCTTTGGGCGTGTATTTAAGCGGTGCAGGCCCTACAATAATTGCTATAATAAAATCAGATAATCTTGGCTTTTGTGAGAGCATCAGGCCGACCATCGACAAAAAGATGAGTAATTGGAGCATAAGCCTGCTGAGCGCAGACAACAAAGGTGCCACAGTAGAGGAGATTTGAAGTAAAACACGATATATCAAAGGGGGCAACCCCTTTTCATATGTAAATTTTATTTAAAATATGTTGCTTTACGCAACAGGATTGGAGAGGAAAATGGCTTTAA
>JAZLIC010000053.1:0-8665 GCA_045617225.1 Clostridia bacterium | reverse complement strand
AAGGCGCAAAGGCAAATGGAATAAAAGTAATAATTGCGGCGGCAGGTAAGGCGGCACATTTAGGAGGCGTTCTTGCGGCGTATACTACGCTCCCTGTAATAGCACTTCCGATTAAATCATCGCTTATGGACGGACTTGATTCGCTTCTGTCAATGGTACAGATGCCAAGCGGAATTCCTGTTGCGACAGTTGCCGTAAACGGCGCCGATAACGCAGGAATTCTTGCAGTAGAGATGCTTGCGCTTTCAGATGCAAATTTAGCGGAAAAGCTTGAAAAGTTTAAGATTGATATGGCAGATGCAGTAAAGGAAAAAGATAAAAAACTTCAAGAAGCATTAAAAACACTTTAAAGGAGGAGCAATATGAGTCAGGCGTATAAGACGGCAGGTGTAGATGTAGAGGCAGGTTACCGTGCTGTTGAACTTATGAAGGAACATGTAAAGCGTACCAATATTCCCGGCGTTATATCGGGAATAGGTGGATTTGGCGGCTTATTTGAACTTGGTACAGGTTATAAAAATCCTGTTTTGGTATCAGGTACAGACGGTGTAGGTACAAAGCTTAAAATAGCTTTTCTTATGGATAAGCACGATACCGTGGGACAGGATTGCGTTGCGATGTGTGTAAACGACATTGCTTGCGGCGGTGCAAAACCATTGTTCTTTTTGGATTATATCGCAGTCGGCAGAAATGTACCGGAGCGTGTAGCGGATATTGTAAAAGGTGTAGCGGACGGTTGTGTTGCCGCAGGTTGTGCTTTGGTTGGCGGCGAAACCGCAGAAATGCCCGGTTTTTATCCGTCGGACGAATATGACCTGGCAGGCTTTTCTGTTGGTATTGTTGATAAAGATGATATTATTGATGGCTCTAAGCTTTCTGCCGGTGATGTAATTATCGGTATAGCATCATCCGGAATTCACTCAAACGGATATTCTTTGGTGCGTAAGATTTTTAATATTGACAATAGCGAAAGCTGTTTAAGACGTATCAGAACTTACAGCGAGGAGCTTGGCGCAACTATCGGAGAGGCACTCCTGACACCTACAAAAATATATGTAAAATCTCTCCTTGAAACAATAAAAGCAGTTGATGTTAAGGCAGTTGCACATATTACAGGCGGCGGTTTTATAGAGAATGTACCGCGAATGCTTAGTGAAAACACTCACGCAAAGATAGAAAAAGGAAGTTACACGGTACCGCCAATATTTAATATGCTTAAAAGTATGGGCGAAGTTTCCGAAAGGGATATGTATAATACTTATAATATGGGTATAGGACTTATGCTTGCAGTGCCGAAGGAAGAAGCAGACAAGGTTCTTGAAGTAATGAAGGCGGCAGGTGAAACCGCTTATGTAATCGGTGAGATTACGGCAGGCGAAAAGGGCGTGACGATATGTTAAGAGTAGGCGTGTTGGTATCAGGCGGCGGCACAAACCTTCAAGCGATTTTAGACGCTATTGATAATGGAACTGTCAAAAATGCAGAGGTTGTAACCGTTGTTGCGAGTAAGACAGGAATTTATGCACTTGAGCGCGCCGAAAATCATAACATTCCGTCCGTTGTCGTTTCAAGACGTGATTATAATACGGGTGCGGAATTTGACAAAGCGCTTTGCAAGGTATTAAATGATGCAAAAGTTGACTTGGTTGTTTTGGCAGGATTTTTAAGTATTTTGGGAAGCGACTTTATCAAAACCTTTGAAGGCAGAATAATCAATGTTCACCCGTCGCTTATTCCTTCTTTTTGCGGAGACGGATTTTATGGCCTGAAAGTGCACGAAGCCGCCTTAAAACGAGGTGTAAAGGTCACAGGCGCAACCGTTCATTATGTGAATGAAGTTACGGACGGCGGTCCGATTATACTTCAAAAAGCGGTCGAGGTTAAAGAAAATGATACGCCCGAAACCCTCCAAAAACGTGTAATGGAGGAGGCAGAGTGGCATATATTACCGCAAGCAATCCATAATATCGCAAACGGACTTGTATAAATTTTTTAGGGGGATATAAAAATGCAAAAGATTTCATTAGAACAGGAACTTAAAGAAAACAGCTATCCGGGCCGTGGTATTGTTATCGGCAAATCTAAGGACGGTAAAAAAGCAGTCTGTGCATACTTTATTATGGGTAGAAGCGTAAACAGCCGCAATCGTGTGTTCGTAGAAGACGGCGAAGGAATACGCACTCAGGCTTTTGACCCTTCAAAGATGGAGGACCCACATCTTATTATTTATGCACCTGTGCGTGTTTTGGGAAATAAGACGATAGTTACAAATGGCGACCAGACCGATACAATATATGATGCTATGGATAAGCAGATGACTTTTGAACAGGCACTCAGAACTCGTGAATTTGAGGACGATGCGCCGAATTTTACACCGCGTATTTCCGGAATTATGCATATTGAAAACGGAAGCTATAATTATGCTTTGTCTATACTTAAAAGTGCAAACGGCGATCCGACATCTTGCATCAGAAATACATTCGGATTTTATAATCCGAAAAACGGTGAAGGACACTTTATTCACACTTATATGGGCGACGGCAGTCCTCTCCCAAGCTTTGAGGGTGAGCCAAAGCTTGTCGGAATTTCGGGCGATATTGACGAATTTTCCGATATGCTTTGGAATAGCTTAAATTCAGAAAATAAAGTTTCGCTTTTTGTAAGATATATAGATATTGAAAGCGGAAAGTATGATAGCAGAATTATAAATAAAAACACAAAATAAGGAGAATAAAATGAAAGAATTGGAACTTAAATACGGCTGTAACCCCAACCAAAAACCATCAAGAGTTTTTATTGAAAACGGTACGCTTCCGTTTGAAGTGCTTTGCGGCAAGCCCGGATATATAAACCTTTTGGACGCACTTAACGGATGGCAGTTGGTGCGTGAACTTAAAGCGGCAACAGGACTTCCTGCGGCAACATCTTTTAAGCATGTTTCACCTGCAGGTGCGGCTGTTGGTACACCTCTTAGTGATACATTGAAAAAAATCTATTTTGTAAATGAAAATATCGAGATGACACCGCTTGCAAATGCCTACGCTCGTGCTCGCGGTGCAGACAGAATGTCATCATTTGGCGATTTTATCGCACTTTCCGATATTTGCGATGCCTCTACTGCAAAATTGATTGCCGCTGAGGTGTCCGATGGTGTTATTGCACCCGGATATACAGACGAAGCATTTGAAATTTTAAAGGGCAAGCGTAACGGAAATTATAATGTTTTAAAGATTGACCCTGACTATGTTCCTGAGCAGACAGAACGCAAACAGGTGTTTGGCATTACATTTGAGCAAGGCAGAAACGAACTTTTAATTGACAATAATATGCTTGACAATGTGGTAACGGATAACAAAGCATTGACCGATGCACAAAAGCGTGACCTTGTTATTTCTTTAATAACACTTAAATACACACAGTCAAACAGTGTTTGTTATGTAAAAGACGGACAGGCAATCGGCATAGGTGCAGGACAGCAGTCAAGAATTCACTGCACACGCCTTGCAGGCAATAAGGCAGATAATTGGTGGCTCAGACAAGCGCCTCAGGTACTTGCTTTGGAGTTTGTAGACGGTATAAAGCGTGCCGACCGTGATAATGCCATTGATGTATATATATCCGATGAATATATGGATGTTTTGGCAGACGGAGTATGGGAAACGAAATTTAAGGTAAAACCGCCGATATTCACAAAGGAAGAAAAAGAAGCATGGATAGCAAAGAACACAGGCGTGGCACTTGGCTCCGATGCCTTCTTCCCCTTTGGCGATAATATCGAACGCGCCCATAAATCCGGCGTAGTTGTAATTGCAGAGCCGGGCGGATCTATCCGTGATGACCAAGTAATCGAAACTTGCAATAAATTTGGCATTGCTATGGCATTTACGGGGATTCGTTTATTTCATCATTAAAATACAATTTGCCTCCCTTTTTGGGAGGTATTTTTTTGCTTTTACAGGCATAATTATACATATCTGAATATAGGAGAGGTTATGTTATGCTAAATTTTTTAAAACGAGTTGTATCAATTTGTCTTGTAATGGCTTTTTTGTGCGTTGAAGGCGTGGCGGCGGCACCGTCAACACAGGTTGATACAGATGTTTCTGCAAAACTTTTGGAGGCAAAATCAGGCATTTTGATGGAAGCAACAACAGGCGAAGTTTTATATGAGCTAAATCCGGATGAGCCGCTTCAAATTGCATCGGTAACAAAGACGATGACAATGCTTTTGATAATGGAAGCGTTGGACAGCGGCAAAATTTCTCTTGAAGATAAAGTTACTGTCAGTGAGTATGCGGCGTCAATGGGAGGCTCACAAGTGTTTTTGGAAGTCGGCGAACAGATGACGGTAAATGATATGCTAAAAGCAATCGCAGTAGCATCAGGTAATGATGCGGCAGTTGCTATGGCGGAGTTCGTTTGCGGCACAGAGGAAGCATTTGTCGAAAAGATGAATGAACGTGCAGAACAACTTGGATGCAAAAATACACACTTTATAAATTGTAACGGACTTGACGAAACCGAGGAGCATCACAGCAGTGCTCGTGATGTTGCGATAATTTCCTGTGAACTCTTAAAACATAAGAAGATATTAGATTATACAACGATATGGATGGATAGCCTGAGAGACGGAAGCTTTGGACTGTCAAACACAAATAAGCTTATACGCTTTTATGATGGTGCAAATGGTATAAAAACAGGCTCAACATCGGTAGCAAAATATTGTCTGTCGGCATCGGCACTTCGTGACGGAATGCAGCTTGTCGCAGTAGTCTTGTGTGCGCCTACTACGAAGGATAGGTTTGCCAGTGCTACAAAGCTTCTGGATTTTGGCTTTGCAAATTACTCCTTGGCAGATGAAAGTGTCCTTGAAAATACGCCGCTTACGCCACGCATCGTTATAGGCGGTACGGAGGCGACAGTCCCCGTTGAGGTGAAGGATAACGTAAACTTTATAGTAAAGAAGGGAAATCAAAAAAATGTAGAAGCGGTGGTAGAGGCACAGGATAGCATAAATGCACCTGTAAAGAAGGGCGATAAAGTGGGTGAGATTGTTTTCAAAATAGAAGGCAACGAGGTCGCAAGGAGAGATTTGGTAGCGGCGGAAGAGGTGGAACGAATAAATCCGTTTAAGATGTTTGGTAAAATGTTTAAGCTTTGGCTAATAGTATAGTGATTGGCATTTGCATTTTTTTGCAAATGCCATATTTTTTTCAAAAAAGGGTTGACATTTAGGGGAAAAGTTGCTATAATAACAAGGTCGCTTTTGATATGCGGGTGTAGTTCAATGGTAGAATCTCAGCCTTCCAAGCTGATTGCGTGGGTTCGATTCCCATCACCCGCTCCAAATACAAAAGCGAATATTTGCGCCTGTAGCTCAGCTGGATAGAGCAACTGCCTTCTAAGCAGTGGGCCAGGGGTTCAAGTCCCTTCAGGCGCGCCAAGATATGGTGGGTATAGCTCAGTTGGCTAGAGCGCCAGATTGTGGCTCTGGAGGCCAAGGGTTCAATTCCCTTTACCCACCCCACAAGACACAGGTCGTAGTTTTCGGGGCGGCATTGCGGCTTCGTAGGTAATATACTGGGCTGTCGTCAAGCGGTAAGACACAGCACTTTGACTGCTGCATTCGTAGGTTCGAGTCCTGCCAGCCCAGCCAACTTTTTTAATGAATATATGATCCATTAGCTCAGATGGCAGAGCACCTGACTTTTAATCAGGGTGTCCGGGGTTCGATTCCCCGATGGGTCACCAAAAATCCTCGTTCGTAAGAATGAGGATTTTTACTTATTCACTATTCCTTCTTCACTCTTACTTCAAAAAGTATTGAACGAGGATTTTTGGGAAGTAAAATGTGATACGGAAGAGGGAAGAAGTAAGGTGCAAAATCGCAGCGATTTTGTTTGAAACAGAATTTGTTGACTTGAATTGTAAATATGATTATAATTATATTATACAGAATATGAGGTGATGCAAATGAAAAAGCATACGAATGTTATTATCGGTGTTTGTTCACCATTATTTTATTTTTTTGTTTCCTTTTGTCTTTTGATTATGGAGTATAATGAGAAATATGCTTTTTTCCAAAATGCCTTAATAATTATATTACCTGCACTGCCCGGTATAGCACTTGCATTTTTGCTAATAAGAGATACATTTAAAGATTTTTTGAAATCTCTTGGTGTTTGTTTTTTAACATCTGTATTTTTTATCATAATAGTTACTGTCTGCCGTATAGAGTTAATGTTATACACTATTGCGACAGGATATGATGAATTTGCTTTGGGCGAGGGATTCTTATATGCTATTACATCAACAGTATATTTAATATCATGTTCTGCCGGTGTTGTTATTTCAGGAATTATAACTTTTGTGAGACAAAAGCTTCATATTAACAAAATTGATGGAGCGTGAATATTTTTTATCAATGCTGTTCTGCTTTTCCAAAAAAAGACCATTGTGTGTCTTTTTTTGTTGCTATAAAAATATTAAAATTTTAGATTATCATTGTTTGCTTTATATCTTTCTTTCACATCAGTTTCGCCTAAAAGATAATCAATGCTTGTATTATAAAATCGAGACAACTTGATAAGAACAGATGTTGGAATATCGTTCTCACCTGTTTCGTATTTAGAGTATCCTGTTTGAGACATATTTAGTATTTTTGCTATTTGCGTTTGGTTTAGGTCATTATCTTCTCTTAAATCTCTTATTCTTGAAAAGGTTTTTCTCATAATATCACCAAAAGTTATTATGCCATAACCTGTTTCAGAGTATTGACAATTAACCTGAAATAGGTTATAATTATTTTGAAATAATAAATTGGGAGGTATAGATTATGTCGAAATTTTGTTCAAAATGTGGTAAAGAATTATTAGACGAAGCAGTTATTTGCCCTGAGTGTGGCAGTAAAACAAGTGCTGAATTTGAGAACATTGATGAGCCCAAGAATAATAATATGGGAGCAACGCTTGACTCAATGGAACAGAAAGTGCAAGCTTTTTCTGAGCGAGTATCAAAAAGAAGTGTTTTTTTCCCTGTTGGAGGCATTATTTCAGGAATCATATCAATCATCTTTGGCGTTGTTATGTTTTTTAAAGATGTAGGAGCATATGAATTTTCTTCGACATATGGCGGTGACGCTTATACCGGAATTCAAAATGCAGCTGCACAAACAGCGAATAATGTAAAGGCTCTAAGTGAAATAACTCGAATGGGAGATGGCTTTTTGCTTATTGTGTTGGGGCTCATTGCTATATTTTATTTTGCATCTCAAATACAAAAACAACAAGCGTAGTGCTTTCAGGGATAGCTATTAAATTTAGGATTTTGTGTGATTTTTGGAATTATAGAAAATATTTAATTTTTTTTAAGGAGATTTTTGATATTAAATATTGTTCACTCTCCTGAAAATATGATATAATAAATGAGCAAGATAGACCGACTGTCCTTTTTATTGGACATTTAATGTGATACTATTTTTATGAGGTGAGAAAAAATGAAATATAATATAAGCACAGGAAATGCTGGTGAATATTTTGTTGCAGGCGAATTAGAACGCAGAGGCTTTACAGTGGCAGTGCCTATGTCGAATACAAAAGATTTTGATATTCTAGCGATTAACAGAGAATCCTTTCAACAATATGCTATTCAAGTTAAAACAACCAGTTATAAGAAAAAGGAATGGACACTTTCATATAAAAATGAAAATTTATTCGGAGATAATATTATATATGTCTTTGTTTCTTTAAATGAATTAGATATTCCTGAATATCATATTGTCCCTAGCAAAATAGTAGCCGATACAATAAAAGATTCTCATTACCAGTGGTTAAATACACCCGGCAGAAACGGACAGAAACATAATGATAATTCTATGAGAAAATTTAGTGATAAAGAAGATAAATACATAAACAAATGGGATTTTTTAAAGTAGTGTTGGAGAAATTCTGATGAATGCTGTTAATTTAATAATAAATAGTGCAACCAAATTTTATGATGAGTTAAAAAAAGATAAGAATGGGAGATATCTCTCTTGGGAACATTGTTATTCTCAATTCTATAATTCGAGGAACAAATATTTAAGTTCTCAAGACATTGATTACCTTAGCTTACACTTAGCATTTTATCTTGCAAGTTGGGGTATGTATAGAGGGTCATCTTTTCTTTTGCAACAAGACTATAAAGTGCATATTCCTGTCGTTGAAGAATTAATGAAATCTAAATATGATATTCTTCAAGGAATAAAATGCTACGAATTACAGAACCATTTTGACTTGCTTAATGAGTTAGTAAATTTTATGAAAGATTATTATGATGTTATTCGTCATTCTGTATCAAATAAAGATTTACATAACGAACTTTCCGATACATTGATTACCAAAATTCTGATGGGGACTTTGGGATGTGTTCCGGCTTATGACAGGTATTTTATTGCGGGCATAAAAAAAGCTAAAGTTTCAACCGGAAGTTTTAATAACAATTCATTATTAAAACTTATTAAGTATTATGAAGATAATTCTAATTATTTTAATCCAGTTGTAAATACGATGAAGATTGGAGATATTCCATATCCTCAAATGAAATTTTTGGACATGGGATTTTGGAAGATTGGATTTAGAGATAATGAAGAAAGTGTATCATTTAGACCACATTAAATATGCCTTTT
>JAZLIC010000052.1:0-10383 GCA_045617225.1 Clostridia bacterium | reverse complement strand
TACAGTAAAACCGGTGAAATAATGCATATCTTTCAAACACACTTTACCACAACTTGTGTTATCCACTTGTGTTAGGATCAAGAGTTGCTCCCCAAATAAAAGCTATGTGTTCCGCACAAATATATTTAAAGAAGTATTATCGCTATTGTTGATGAAATAATATAATTTTTTTATTTTATTGCCTCTTTTTAAAATTCATAAACAAGTTATAAACAAATTTGCCAAATTATCGCTTATTCATTTTTATTTATTGTAACATATCACCAAACGAGTGTCAAGGCATTTTTTGGAAATATATATAAAACCGTATATCAAATTACAAAATTATATCATAGTATGTTTTTTTACGAAAAGCCCTTTACAAATCAGTAAATTTACGGTAAAATATTTAGGTTAAGTTTGTTTACTAATCATTAAATAAAGAGGGGGCATTTTAAATGTATCAAAAGATAGCAAATGACCGCACCACCGTTGAACGCGAAAAAGATATTGTTAAGTTTTGGGAAGATAACAAAATCTTTGAGGCAAGTATTGAAAACAGAAAAGACGGTGAAGTTTATACCTTCTTTGACGGTCCGCCTACTGCTAACGGAAAGCCGCATATTGGACATGTACTTACACGTGCGGTAAAAGACCTTATTCCAAGGTATCGTACAATGAAAGGTTACCATGTACTCCGCAAGGCAGGTTGGGACACACACGGTCTGCCTGTTGAGCTTGAAGTTGAAAAAGCTTTGGGTATCAGCGGAAAGCCTGAAATCGAAAAATACGGTATTGAGGACTTTATCAAAAAGTGTAAAGACAGTGTATTTACCTACCAAAGCGATTGGGAGGAAATGAGTCACCGTGTAGGCTTCTGGGCAGATATGGAAAACCCCTATGTTACATACCACAATGACTATATCGAATCTGTTTGGTGGGCACTTCGTCAGATTTGGGACAAGGGACTTTTATATAAAGGTCATAAGATTATGCCATACTGTCCTCGTTGCGGTACCTCGCTTTCAAGTCACGAGGTTGCACAGGGTTATAAAGATGTTAAAGAAAACTCTGTTATTGCAAAATTCCCGGTTGTCGGCGAAGATAACACATACATTTTGGCATGGACAACCACACCTTGGACACTTCCGTCAAATGTTGCGCTTTGTGTAAACCCAAGAGAAACTTATGTTAAGTTCAAGGTTGAGGACGAAACTTATATTATGGCAAAAGAGCTTGTTTCCTCTGTCTTCCCTGATGAAACACCTGATTTTATTGAAACATATATCGGTACGGATTTGGTCGGCACATCTTATGAACCGCTTTATACCTTTATAAAGCTGGATAAGAAAGCTTATTACATCGTTGCCGACTCTTATGTTACCATGGAAGACGGTACAGGTATCGTTCATATCGCACCGGCATTCGGTGAGGACGACTCCCGTGTAGGCAAGGAAAACGGCTTACCTTTTGTAAACCATGTAAATACACAGGGTAACTTTATTGAATGTACCGGCGAGTGGGCAGGTATGTTTGTAAAAGATACCGATAAGCTCATTATCCGTGACCTTAAAGAACGCAATCAATGCTTTGCGGTTATTCCTTTTGAGCATAGCTATCCATTCTGTTGGAGATGTGATACACCTCTTTTGTATTATGCTTGTGATACCTGGTTTATCGAAATGACAAAAGTTCGTGATAATCTTCTTAAAAACAACGAAACTGTAAATTGGCTCCCGGATAATATTAAGCACGGCAGATTTGGTAACTTCCTTGAAAATATCATAGATTGGGGACTTTCCCGTTCAAGATATTGGGGTACTCCTCTTCCTATTTGGGAATGTTCATGCGGACACAGACATGTTATAGGCTCTATTGCCGAGCTTAAAGAGATGGGAATTAACTGTCCTGATGATATTGAGCTTCACAAACCGTATGTTGATGCAGTAAAGCTCCGTTGTGAAAAGTGCGGCGGCGAAATGAAGCGTGTTCCGGAAGTTATTGACTGTTGGTTTGATTCAGGCTCTATGCCGTTTGCACAGTGGCACTATCCGTTTGAAAACAAGGAATTGTTTGAAGAAAACTTCCCTGCAAACTTCATAAGCGAAGCAGTTGACCAGACACGTGGCTGGTTCTATACCCTTATGGCAATCTCAACATTGTTATTTGATAAAGCACCTTATGAAAACGTTATCGTTTTAGGTCATGTTCAGGACGAAAAAGGCATAAAGATGAGCAAGCATAAGGGCAATGTAATCGCACCTATGGAAATACTTGATGACCAGGGCAGTGATGCTGTAAGATGGTACTTCTACTCCAACTCTGCGCCATGGCTTCCAAACAGATTTTCTGCGAAGAATGTTGCCGAGGCACAACGCAAGTTCTTAGGCACACTTTGGAACACATACGCTTTCTATGTTTTGTACGCAGAGATTGATAAATTTGACCCAACGCAGTACAAGCTTGAACCCGAAAAGCTTTCTGCTATGGATAAGTGGATTTTATCAAAATTAAATAATGTCATAAAGACAACGGATAAGTTCCTTGAAGAATACCACATCACCGAAGCTACACGCACAATGATTTCATTTGTTGACGAGCTTTCAAATTGGTATGTAAGACGCAGTCGTGAGCGTTTCTGGGGCAGTGAAATGAATCAGGATAAGATAAACGCATATATGACGCTTTATACTGCACTTAGCGAGTTCTCAAAAATTGCGGCACCGTTCATACCATTTATGACAGAGCAGATTTATCAGAATATTGTTCTCTCTGTTGATAAAAATGCACCTAAGAGCATACATCTTTGTGACTTCCCGAAAGTGCGTGAGGACTTGATATTCCCTGAAATTGAAGCCGAGATGGATGCAATCCGCAAGATTGTTATGCTTGGTCGTGCCGCACGTAACGAAGCAAATATCAAGAACAGACAACCGCTTTCAAACCTTTTCGTGCAGACAGACTCCGAAATCAATCACGAGAATGACAGTATTATTTTAGAGGAACTTAACATTAAAAATGTTACTTTCACAAATGACGCAAGTCAGTTTATAAGCTACAACTTTAAACCGCAGATGCGCACAATGGGTCCGAAGTACGGAAAGCTTATGCGTCCTATTTTCGATGAAATCGCAAAGATGGATGGCGGCAAGGTTATGGCTACATTAAACAGCGGCGAACTTTTAAAATTCACCGTTGAAGGCACAGATGTTGAGATTTCCAAAGAAGATGTATTGGTGGAAACGCTTCAAAAAGACGGATTTGTTTCTGCAAATGAGGCAGGATTTACCGTTGTACTTGACACAAACTTAACCGACGAGCTTATTGAAGAAGGTTATGTAAGAGAAATTATCAGTAAAGTACAAACAATGCGTAAGGACGAAGGTTTTGAAGTACAAGACCACATCACAATCGCATTTGGCGGAAGTGAAAAGATTTCAGCTATTGCAGAGAGAAACAGTGCAGAGATTATGAAGCAGACGCTTGCAAATGAAATTTCAAATGGGACTTCAAACGGTAAAGAATGGAACATCAACGGCGAGAAAGTAACCATTTCCGTTCAGAAGATTTAGTTTTATAATAAAAAAGCGACCGAAATCTCGGTCGCTTTTTTATTTGTGTTTACTCATATACTTTTTCAGATACTGTCCTGTATAGGATTTTTCGCACTTCATCACCTGTTCCGGAGTGCCGCACGCTACAACCTCACCGCCACGGTCACCGCCCTCAGGGCCTAAATCAATTATATAATCCGCAATCTTTATCATATCAAGATTATGCTCAATGACTACGACAGTATTCCCTGCATCTACAAGTTGCTGCAGAACTTCAATCAATTTATGCACATCAGCTGTATGAAGTCCGGTTGTAGGCTCATCTAAGACATAAAGTGTCTTTCCTGTACTGCGTTTGCTAAGCTCCGTGGCAAGCTTTACACGTTGCGCTTCACCACCCGAAAGAGTTGTCGAAGGTTGTCCGATTTTTATATAGCCAAGTCCGACATCAAAAAGGGTTTGCAATTTACGCTGAATTTTAGGGATATTCTCAAAAAATTCGCACCCCTCTTCTACTGTCATTTCAAGGACTTCGTAAATATTCTTACCCTTATAACATACTTCCAAAGTTTCTCGATTATATCGTTTCCCCTGACAAACTTCGCAAGGTACATATATATCAGGCAAAAAGTGCATTTCGATTTTGATTATGCCATCACCTGTACATGCTTCGCATCTTCCGCCTTTTACATTAAAGCTAAAACGCCCGGATTTATAACCACGCACTTTTGCTTCCGCTGTTGTTGCAAAAAGCTCACGAATATCACCGAATAAGCCTGTATATGTTGCAGGGTTACTTCTTGGTGTACGACCGATTGGCGATTGGTCAATATCTATTATCTTGTCGAAGTTCTCAACACCCTCCATCTTATTAAACTTACCCGGATGTTTTTTAGAACCGTTTAAACGATTTGCAAGTTCCTTATACAAAATCTCATTTACAAAAGAGCTTTTTCCGCTTCCCGATACACCTGTAACACAAGTAAATGTGCCCACCGGGATTTTTACATCAATATTTTTAAGGTTATTCTCTGCCGCACCTTTAATTTTAAGGAACTCCCCTGTGCCCTTTCTTCTTTTTTTAGGAACAGGTATATACTTTCTGCCGCTTAAATAGTCGCCGGTAACAGAATTTTTGCACTTTGAAATTTCTTCCGCAGTACCTTCTGCCACGACCTCGCCGCCATGTATTCCGGCACCGGGGCCAATATCTATAATATGGTCTGCCGCAAGCATTGTATCTTCATCATGTTCAACCACAAGTAAAGTATTCCCCAAATCACGAAGTTGCTTTAATGTCGCAATCAATCTGTCATTGTCCCGCTGATGAAGCCCGATGCTCGGCTCGTCCAAAATATAAATTACGCCCATAAGGCTTGAACCAATCTGTGTTGCAAGGCGTATGCGTTGTGCCTCGCCGCCCGAAAGTGTACCTGCACTTCTTGTAAGCGTAAGATAATCCAAACCTACATTTTTTAAGAATTTTAATCTTGAATTTATCTCTTTTAAGATATTATGCGCAATCATCTTTTCTTTCTCGGACAAAAAGTCCTCAAGCTTTTCAAAAAATGCGTATGCATCTGTCACGGAAAGACTGCACACCTGATGAATATTAAATCCGTTCACCGTCACGGCAAGAGTTTCTTTTTTAAGGCGTGTGCCGTCACAATCCGGACAATGTTGGTCTATCATATAACGGTCAATTTCCGCCCTCACCCACTCTGATGAGGTTTCCTGATGTCTCCTTTCAAGGTTAGGTATTACGCCCTCAAAGCGAGAAAGCTGCATACCTTTTGCAAACTTTCTGTCGTATACAAACTTTACTTTTTCGCCTTTTGTTCCATACAATATCACATCTAAAATACTTGCAGGTAATTCTTCAATCGGTGTATCAAGGCTAAATCCGTAATGCTCCGCCAAACCTTCAAAATACATACGAGATATGCTATTCTGTTCAATACCCCAACCGCTTGCACTAATTGCGCCTTGATTTATACTGAGGCTTTTATCCGGTATAACAAGGTCAGACGACACTTTAACAATGTTTCCAAGTCCCAAACAGGTAGGGCAGGCACCATACGGAGTATTAAAAGAAAACATACGCGGAGTAAGCTCCTCAATAGATATACCGCAATCGTCGCAGGCATAATTTTGACTGAACTTAATTTCCGTACCGCCTATTACATCAATTACAACCAAGCCCTCCGCCATACGAAGTGCGGTTTCAACCGAGTCTGCAAGACGCTTGTTCATATCATCTTTAATAATAAGTCGGTCAACAACAATATCTATATAGTGTTTTTTCTGCTTATCAAGCGGCGGCACACCCTCGGAGAGTTCGTATACATTGCCGTCAACCCTGACACGCACAAAACCTGATTTTTTAGCCTTTTCAAAAGTTTTTTGGTATTCACCTTTTCGACCTCTGACAACAGGAGCAAGCACCTGAATTTTAGTTTTCTCCGGCAATTCCTTAACCGCATCAATAATCTGGTCAATAGATTGTGTTGTAATTTCTTTTCCGCATTTGGGACAATGCGGAACACCTATATTTGCAAATAGCAAGCGAATATAATCATAAATTTCCGTAACTGTACCCACGGTTGAACGCGGATTTTTGCTTGTTGTTTTTTGGTCAATGGATATAGCAGGCGAAAGTCCGTCAATAGACTCTACATCAGGTTTTTCCATCTGCCCCAAAAACTGCCTTGCGTAAGCTGACAAAGACTCTACATATCTTCTTTGACCTTCGGCATAAATAGTTTCAAAAGCCAAAGATGATTTTCCGCTTCCGCTAAGACCGGTCAGTACAACAAGCTTATCACGGGGGATTTCAACATCTATGTTTTTAAGATTATTTACTTTTGCACCCTTAACAATAATATTTTTATTCATCATATTCACCCTTTAATCTGCGTATCTCATCTCTGATTTGTGCCGCAAGCTCAAACTGTAAAAGTTCAGCCGCCTTGCGCATATCGGCAGTAAGCTCTTTAATGGCACGCTCTACATCACGCTTATCCTCAAATTCTTTCGACTTTGGAATTTTACTGTCAACCGCCGATGTTGCTTCAATGACTTCATAAACATCTTTTTTAATGGTCTGCGGCACAATGCCGTTTTCTTCATTATATGCTTTTTGAATTTTTCGTCGCCTGTTTGTTTCTTCAATGGCGTACTTCATTGACCCTGTTACAGTATCGGCGTACATTATTACTTTTCCGTCTGCATTACGAGCGGCACGTCCTATGGTCTGTATGAGTGATGTATCGCTTCTTAAAAATCCTTCCTTATCCGCATCTAAAATTGCAACCAAAGACACCTCAGGTATATCAAGGCCTTCACGCAGAAGATTGATACCAACCAAGACATCAAAAACACCTAAACGCAAATCTCGTATGATTTCCATTCTTTCGAGTGTATGCACATCAGAGTGCAAATAACGTACTTTTACACCCATTTCCTCAAAATATTCCGTCAATCGCTCTGCCATTTTTTTAGTAAGCGTTGTAACCAGCACACGCTCATCTTTTTCGGTACGCTTCATAATCTCGCTGTAAAGGTCATCTACTTGTCCCTTTATCGGACGCACTTCAATTTCCGGGTCTAAAAGTCCGGTAGGCCTTATTACCTGCTCTACTATCTGCGCTGAACAATCACGTTCAAACTCCGCAGGGGTTGCACTTACAAATACTGCCTGATTAAGCTTACCCCAAAACTCGTCAAAGTTAAGCGGCCTGTTATCAAATGCCGAGGGAAGTCTGAAACCGTATTTTACAAGGTTTTCTTTTCTTGCACGGTCACCTGCATACATCGCACGCACTTGCGGCAGGGTAACATGCGACTCGTCAACAAATAGCAAAAAGTCCTTAGGCAGATAATCTATAAGCGTAAAAGGCGCACTTCCCGGCTCTCTTCCGCTTATATGGCGTGAATAATTTTCAATTCCGCTGCAAAAGCCTGTTTCACGCAGCATTTCAATGTCATAGCGTGTCCGCTGCTCAATTCTCTGTGCCTCTATTAGCTTATTTTCGGCATTTAACTCAGCGATGCGTTCTTCAAGTTCCTTTTCAATAGAAGCTATTGCTCTTTCTCGCTTTTCGGTAGTAGTAACATAATGCGAAGCAGGATAAATTGCTATATGCTTCCTCTCTCCCACTATCTCTCCTGTAGTTACATTTATCTCGGTTATTCTCTCAACCTCGTCGCCGAAAAACTCAACTCGTATCGCAGTATTATACGCATCAGAAGGAAAAACATCAAGCACATCGCCACGCACCCTGAACTTGTTTCTGACAAAGTTTATGTCGTTGCGTTCATATTGTATTTCAATAAGCTTTGCGATTACATCATCGCGGTCCTTTATCATTCCGGGCCTTAAAGATATAACCATATTATTGTAATCAATAGGGTCACCAAGTCCGTATATACACGATACGCTTGCCACGATAATAACATCTTTTCGTTCAAACAATGCCGCAGTTGCACTATGACGAAGCTTGTCGATTTCTTCATTTGTCGATGCGTCTTTTTCTATATAGGTATCCGAATGCGGAATATACGCCTCCGGCTGATAATAATCATAATATGATACAAAATATTCAACTGCATTATTAGGGAAAATCTCTTTAAACTCACTGCAAAGTTGAGCGGCAAGGGTTTTATTGTGCGCCAAAACAAGGGTAGGCTTCTGCACCTTTTCAATAACATTTGCCATTGTAAAGGTTTTTCCGCTACCCGTTACACCCATCAGAGTTTGAAACTTTTTCCCTGACAGAATTCCGTCTGAAATTGCTTTTATAGCCTTAGGTTGGTCGCCTGTCGGCTTATATTTTGACACAACTTCAAAATCCATAAGGCACCTCACATCTATTTAATATAATTTTAAAACACTACAACAAGCCGATAATAAGCTCCGCAATATATACACCAACGCAAGAACTTAATGCAACTGTCACAAGACTTTTTTTATTATACGCAAGGATTAAAGCAACTATAAATCCTGCGACTGCCGACCATATACTTCTTGTTGCATAAAACACCGCAGGAACTGTCATAACCGCCAAAACTGCATATGGTAAATAATAAAGAAATGATACTATAAACTTGCTTTTAATTTTTTTCTTTACAAGCACCAATGGTAACATTCTTATCAGATAAGTAACGCCACCCATTACAAGAAGGTATAAAGGAAAATTATTCATCTTCATTTTCCCCCTTTTCAATAGGTGCAATTATCGCAAACAAAGAGCTTGCCACAACCGAGCATATAATTATAATAAAACCTACACCAATATTTTTGAGGAAAGGTAAAAAGTTAAATAAAAGTGATAACAAAATCGCAAAAAGCACGCAATATGTAACCATTTTATTTTCTCGGCATTCAGGCACGACTATGGCAACAAACATACCATATATTGCAACTCCCAAAGCCATAACCACAGTGTAAGGCAAAAAGTTTCCTGCGACCGCACCTACCAAAGTGCCGATATTCCAACCGATATAAGGCATTAAAATAAGACCGTACATATACCTTTTGCCAAGCAGTTCGTGTCTTGAGGAAGCGACCGCAAAAACCTCATCAGTATTTACAAATGATATAAGAAACCTGTCAAAAAGGTTAATATCATCTCCAAGCCTTTGTGAAAGTGATACCGACATCAAAGCGTATCGAAGATTTATTACGAACTGCGATATGGCAAGCTCAATAAGTGTTCCGCCTGCGGCAATTATAGGCACACCTGCAAGTTGTCCGGCAGATGTAACATTGGTCATTGAAATCAGAAGTGCATGAAGCCAAGTAAATCCAACGCCCTGATTGATTACAAATATTCCAAAGGCAAACGCAACCGAAAAATACCCAAAGCATATCGGAAGTCCGTCTGTAAAACCTTTTCTAAAACTTTCCTTCACAAAATATCCCCTCAAATCCTAAAAGTCATACGGAAATATCATAACAAATAATAAAGGCTTTGTCAACGAAAAACGACAGTCAAAGACTGCCGTTTTTTCTATTTTTTATTTTCATTATACATAGTGAGTCTGCTTTTCCATATCTACAAGGTCTTTATCAACCTTATATTTTGCAGCTCTTCTCTGTTCAAAGAACTTTACGGCTACCTGCTCAAACAAAGCATACGAAAGGACATCTTCTTCCTGTTCAATCCATTCCGCAGCATCTTTGCGAAGCTTATCAAGCTCAGGCTTTAAAAGGTCGGCAGGACGGCAAGTAATCGCTTTCTCATCTCCGATAATCTTCTTACGGAACTCCTCATCAATAGGAACAGGTGTTCTGCCATATTCACCCTTGCAGATACCCTTTGTTTCCTTTGAAACCATCTTATAACGCTCTCCCATAAGAACATTTAAAACTGCCTGTGTACCAACAATCTGGCTTGTCGGTGTAACAAGTGGCGGATATCCCAAATCCTTACGAACACGAGGCACTTCCTTTAATACTTCATCAAGCTTTTCTTCCTTACCCTGTTGTTTAAGCTGTGATACAAGGTTAGAAAGCATACCGCCCGGAACCTGATATTTAAGAGTGTTAATATCAACGCCCATAACCTTTGTGCTGAGAAGTCCGCTTTCCAGATATTTCTCACGAAGCGGCTTAAAGTAATCTGCAATCTCAGTCAAAAGGTCAAGGTTTATGCCTGTGTCATATTCACTGCCGGCAAGAGTTGCAACAATCGCTTCCGTAGGCGGTTGTGATGTGCCCATAGCCATCGGCGAAATAGCACAATCCAAAATATCAACACCTGCCTCTACTGCCTTTAAATATGTCATCGAGGCAACACCGCTTGTATAGTGGGTGTGGAGTTGGATAGGAACCTTTATTGCCTTTTTA
>JAZLIC010000051.1:0-4906 GCA_045617225.1 Clostridia bacterium | reverse complement strand
GATGATTCCAAAGAGATATACAACAGTTTGGGAAGCTCTAAGAGCAGTTTACGAAGGAGCGAAAAGTCGGGGTATAGATACATCGATTGGAGTAGAGTCTTTGGAGATATCGATGTCAATGAGTCGTCCGAAAAAGAATATGCTTATGGTGTTTTACGAGAAATATCAAATATAGAAATGAAAATAAAAATATCACCGACAGCCGTGAGCTTCAACTCAAACGAGCATCCGTCTCAAGTGGCATACATCGATGATACATATATTGTATTAGATTTATTCAACCTTGTCAAGATTTATTCTATACAAAAAAGCGAATGTAATGCAAAATAGCGAAAACGATATAAATTATTCAAACGAAAGCGAGGTGAATAACAATGGACGAAATGGTATTTTACTTAGAAGCGGCGAACGGACAGGTAATGAGAGTGCCGGAGAGCAAGCTCGAAGCATTCGAGAAAATGAACGAGAAAATTAAGACGGAACAGAAGCAAAATGCCGAAGCACAACAAGGGAACATTGCGGATAATTCCAAAGCAACGCAAGAGGAATTAAGGGAAGCAGCGGATGAAACAGTCATTTAGCAAGAATGAGATGAAATAATAATACATAAAAGACTATAAATGATTATCGTTTATAGTCTTTTCTTAACAAAAGCACTTGACGGGATAGCGAAATGCGTGTAAAATAAGCAGGTGGGAGGTGCGGAAATGAAAACAAGATTTTTTAGGGTTTTTACACTTTTGGCGGTTGCCGTAATGTGTGTAAGTATCTGTGTGTCCTGTGCTGCACCTTCGCAGAAGGCGGAAGAAACACTCAAAACAATTCTCGAAAGTTTTAAAAGCGGCGATGTAAACGCAATTAACGGTTATTATCCCGAAGGTGCGTTAACACCTGTTTGGGGCGATGAGGAGCTTGCCGTCGTAGTGGCGAAAAGTGCAAAAAATATGACTTATACAATAGAAAATGTCGAGGAAGCAAGCGGTAAGCTTGTGAAGTTTAAAGTTGTATTCACATCTGTTGATACTGTATCTGTGACAGAAAAATATATACAAAACGTTACGGAAATGATTTCGGATACTGATTACAAAAATAATGCAAATAATATAACGGAGGTTGAGTTCAGGCAGAAGATGTTTGCGGAAATGGAAAATGTGCTTGACTCTACGGATTTGAATATGGCGGAAAAGACAGCCACTATCGAGATGACGAAGGAACGCGGCAGATGGAAAATATCGGATACGGATTTAAGTCTGCCAAAGCTTTTGTACGGAAATCTGGCAGGCATAGTTAATTCCTTAATTTAATATTACGCTGACGAAAGGATGATATAATTATGATTAGAATTGGTATTTTGGGTTATGGCAACTTGGGACGAGGCATCGAATGTGCGATAAAGCAAAGCTCGGATATGGAACTTGCGGCGGTATTTACACGCCGTGACCCGGGCACCGTAAAAATTTTGACAGAGGGCGTTAAGGTTTGTTCTGTAGATGATGCGGAGAAGATGCAGGAAAAAATAGATGTACTTATCCTTTGCGGCGGCAGTGCAACAGACCTTCCCGTGCAGACACCGAAGTTTGCAAAGCTTTATAATGTTGTGGATAGTTTTGATACCCATGCAAATATACCTAAGCATTTTGAGGCAGTTGATGCGGCGGCAAAAAGCGGCGGTAAGGTTGGTATGATTTCCGTCGGTTGGGACCCGGGTATGTTCTCCCTTAATCGTATGTATGCCGGTGCGATATTACCAAACGGTCAGGATTACACCTTCTGGGGCAAGGGCGTGAGCCAGGGACATTCCGATGCAATACGAAGGATTGACGGCGTTTTGGACGCAAAGCAGTACACTATCCCTATTGATGCGGCGCTAAGTGCGGTTCGCAGTGGTGAGCCGGTTGAACTTTCAACTCGTGAAAAGCATCTGCGTGAATGTTTTGTTGTTGCAGATGAAGGTGCTGACTTAAACAGAATTGAAAATGAGATAAAGACAATGCCGAACTATTTTGCGGACTATGACACAATCGTGCATTTTATATCTGCGGAGGAGATGAAGCGTGACCATAGCGGAATCCCTCACGGAGGATTTGTTATCAGGAGCGGTGCTACCGGCTGGAATAACGAGAACAAGCACATAATTGAGTATAATATCAAGCTTGACTCTAATCCGGAGTTTACCGCATCGGTAATTTTAGCGTATGCGCGTGCAACGCACAGAATGTATATAGAGGGGATGCGCGGTTGTAAGACGGTATTTGATGTTCCGCCTGCATACTTGTCACCAATGAGCGGTGAGGAATTGCGCAAACATCTGCTTTAATATTTGTGATAATATTCTTGGTGTCGCCCGGTTTCGGGCGACACATTTTAAAAATGGGAGTGTTGTAGTTGAAGAAAAGAATTTTAAGCTTGGCATTTGTAATAATTGTTTTTTCATACCTGCTTTTTGCTATTCCTGCTTCGGCTGATGCGGACAATATCACCGTTACTTTAAACGGAACTGCACTTTCTTTTGAGCAACCACCGGTTATCGCGGATGACAGAACTCTTGCACCGCTGTGCGATTCCTTTGAAGCGTTGGGAGCGGAAGTGTCTTGGAGTGATGACACTAAAACCGTTACTGCAACAAAAGATAGTACGGAAATAAAATTAACTGTCGGCAGTAATATTATGTATAAAGTAACAGATGCAAAGTCAGAAGAAATAAAATTGGATGTTACTGCCGGACTTATAAATGATAAAACGATGGTGCCGCTTAGGGCGATAGCGGAAGCTTTTGATTGTTACGTATTTTGGAACGGTGATACAAATACGGTGAAGATTATATCCGATATTTCACACTTGCTTAGCGAGTCGGCAACAAAATATAATAATGATTTAGCCTTGATTTGTGCCGACCAAAGCAAAGAAATAGAGAATGTGTACGCCCTCAACGATAAGGACAGAATTATAAAGGCGTATAAAAAGCTTGGAATTAAACAAGAGAATATATATACTTTGGACGATAATTCGGAGTCGTATTATTACAGTCTTGCTTGCTTAAAAGATGCAAAAATAAATAATGAGAGTTATAATGTGTTATTCATTACGGCGAGGGGAACGGGCTTTGATTTCAGAAGAAGTGCACTTGAAATACTGAATAACAAAATCTCACTACACAATAAAGACTTTTTCGGATATGAAGCTTATGCCAACAGTTATCACTTCTGTGAAAAAATTATGAGCGGATTAGAAAATGAATTTTTGCCGAAGAACGAATTTTTAAAGAGCGGAAAGCTTAAAGTTATAATTACAGGGCATAGCCTCGGCGGTTCGTCCGCAAACCTTGTTGCCGCTATGTTTAATATGTCAAAACAGGAGTGGTGGAGTGATATCACTGCAAAAGACGATATTTACTGTTATACATTCGGTGGCATAAGCTCAATCAGCGGTTGTTATTATTTAAGCGATGAAGGTAATTCCGACAAAGCACACGATATTCCCGTAACCGACGAATTTGAAAATATACATAATATATATAATTATTACGATTCGTTCGGCCCAAATCAAATCAATCCTCTGCAGTCGGACAGAGATAATACCTATGACAAAAGGTTTGGACATATTGAACTTTTCGGTAACAGTCAGGAGTGGCACGATAAGTATGATGCTACCAAATCCGATGAATACAGGCAACACAATATGAACACTTATATTGATGCCCTTGAAAATCACGATTTAAGCGGACTTGATACCTGCAATTAGTTAAACTATCGTTACCAAAAATGAATTTTAAAGAGTAGGCGGCATTTCCGCCGGCTCTTTTTTATTTCGGACTTGCAAGTATAGACAAAATCAAACATAAGTATTATCAAAAACTTAAAATACGGAGGGTATTTATGTTTGGCTTTTTAAGCAGTATATTTCAATCTCTTATTTTATTGGTATCGTATGTATCCGGTAGCGACTCTTTCCCAAAGCCGCTTAGCGGCAAGGAGGAAAAGGAGTATTTAGAGAGATACAAAAATGGTGATGAGGAAGCGAAAAACAAGTTAATAGAGCATAATTTAAGACTTGTTGCCCATATTGCGAAGAAGTATTCGTCAAGTTCGAATGATATTGACGAGCTTATCTCAATCGGCACAATAGGACTTATAAAAGGGATAAACAGTTTTAATCCCGAAAAAGGTGCAAGACTTGCGACCTATGTGGCACGGTGCATTGATAACGAAATTCTGATGCTTCTTCGCAGTCAAAAGAAGATGCAGGGCGATATATCATTAAACGAAACGGTCGGCACGGATAAAGAGGGCAACCAAATTATGCTTATCGATGTAATGAGTAACGGCGATATAGATATTTTTGACGCCATCGAAACAAAGGAGCATATAAAGACCCTTTACCAAAATATAAAAAATGAGCTTGATGAAAGAGAAAGAAAGGTTATAGTTTTAAGATACGGCCTTAGTGAAATCGGCTGTATGACGCAACGGGAGATTGCAAAAAGTATGGGTATTTCCCGCTCCTATGTTTCCCGTATCGAAAAGAAGGCGATAGCTAAGCTAAAAAAAGGGATAACGGAGTAACTTAAAATTTATATTGATTTGGTAAAATATATGTTGTATAATAGAAGTAAGTATCTTGACTATGGGGAGAAACATTATGAAAATTATAGAAATACTTAGAAATGACAAACCGGGACTTTCCTTCGAGGTGTTCCCACCAAAAGTATATACCGCCTTTGAAAGTGTGAAGAAGGCAACAGAGGAAATAGCGGAGCTGAGTCCGTCTTTTATGAGTGTGACCTATGGCGCAGGTGGCGGAACAAGTGATTATACCGTGCAGATAGCGAAGAATATAAAGGAAGAATTTGGCGTTCCTATGCTTGCACATCTGACCTGTGTTTCTTCTTCAAAAAAGTTGGTCAGCG
>JAZLIC010000050.1:0-9565 GCA_045617225.1 Clostridia bacterium | reverse complement strand
AAACGCAAAAAGAGGTTGCGGATATGCTTGGTATATCGCAATCTTATATTTCAAGATTGGAAAAGCGTATTATCGTTCGCCTGCGCAGGGACATAAATAAAATGCTGAATACATAGCGTGGCATAATGCAAAATGCATAATGCATAATGCAAAATTGCGGTGCAAAATCGCCTTGCGATTTTGGTCGAATAATCTGCCCACGTTGATGGGCTTAAACCTATTCCCTATTTCCTAATCTCTAATCCCTATGTTCGGGCGGCCACATAGGGACGCCCCTACCGCCTTAACGGCAAAATTTCTTTATAGAATTCACACACAAAAAAGAGGTTGCTTAAAAAACAACCTCTTTTTGTGTGAATTTTATTTTAATACATTTCCAAACAGGACGGGTCAATCTTAGGTATACGCTCAAAGCCTTCTTTGTTATGCTCCTCGGCACTGCGTCCGCACTTAGGACAAACATCGTCAATGATACCTGTGTATCCGCAGACAGGGTCACGGTCAACAGGGTGGTTTATACTGCCGTAGCCGATGCCTTCTTCTTTCATACAACGGATAATTTGCTCAAATGCCTCTAAGTTGGTTGTTGGGTCACCGTCAAGCTCAACATATGTGATATGACCGCCGTTTGTAAGGGCGTGATACGGAGCTTCGAGCTTAATCTTGTCATACGCATTGATTGGATAGTAAACCGGAATATGGAAAGAGTTTGTGTAATACTCTCTATCCGTAACGCCTTCTATAATACCATACTTTTGCTTATCAATCTTTACAAATCTTCCGGAAAGTCCTTCGGCAGGTGTAGCTATCAAAGAGAAGTTAAGACCATACTGCTTTGTAGCCTGGTCCATCTTCTGGCGCATAAAGCCGATGATTTCAAGACCTAAATTCTGCGCAGTTTCCGACTCTCCGTGATGCTGACCGATAAGGCACTTTAAACATTCGGCAAGACCGATAAATCCTGCGGTCAATGTTCCGTGTTTTAAAACTTCCTCAACAGAGTCATCAGGGCCTAAATTCTTAGAGTCAATCCAAATACCTTGTCCCATAAGGAACGGATAGTTTCTGACTTTCTTTGAACATTGAATTTTAAAACGAGCTAAAAGCTGGTCAATAACCAAATCACACTTTCTGCCTAAATCTTCAAAGAATATCTCAACATTTCCGTGGGCTTTAATTGCAATTCTTGGGAGGTTGATAGAGGTAAAGCTCAAATTACCGCGACCGTAAACAATCTCACGGCTTGGGTCATATGCGTTACCGATAACACGTGTACGACAACCCATATATGCAGTCTCGGTTTCGGGATGTCCTTCTTTATAATACTGCAAATTATAAGGCGCATCAATAAAGCTGTAATTCGGGAATAAACGCTTTGCGGAAACCCTGAATGTCAACTTAAATAAGTCATAGTTGGGGTCGCCCTCGTTATAGTTTACGCCTTCCTTAACCTTGAAAATATGGATAGGGAAGATAGGTGTTTCGCCATTTCCAAGACCGGATTCTGTCGCAAGCAAAATATTTTTGATTACCATTCTGCCCTCCGGTGATGTGTCTGTACCGTAGTTTAAAGAGGAGAACGGAATTTGTGCACCGGCTCTTGAATGCATGGTGTTAAGGTTATGTACCAAGGCTTCCATAGCCTGATATGTTGCACGGTCGGTCTCTCTGAGAGCTGCCTTTGATGCAAAAGTAACAATTTTCTTTGCTTCTTTAATCTCCATCTTTTTAAGCTTCTTGGCAAGCAAAGTTTCGTATTTATCTGCACCGGCCAGTGTAGGAACAACGCCTTCTTCTGCACTTATTTCCTCAATTAACGCTTTGGCGTTATTCATACCGTCTTCGTCATTTAAAATAAGCTCAAAAGCACGGCCTAAATTTTCTGTAAACTTCTTTTTATATGTCTTGGCAACACCCGGAGCCATACCATAATCAAAGTTGGGTACACTCTGTCCGCCGTGCTGGTCATTCTGGTTTGACTGAATTGCGATACAAGCAAGCGCACTGTAACTTGCAATATCGTTCGGCTCTCTTAAAAATCCGTGACCTGTTGAAAAACCACCTGTAAACAATGCGTTTAAATCAATTTGGCAACATGTGGTTGTAAGGGTTAAGAAGTCAAGGTCATGAATATGTATGTCACCGTTTCTGTGAGCCTCAGAATGTTTGGGGTCCAAAATGAACATATCATAGAACTGCTTTGCACCCTCGGAACCGTATTTAAGCATAGTTCCCATAGCGGTATCGCCGTCAATGTTTGCATTCTCACGCTTTACGTCGTTGTCTTTTGCCGCCTTAAAGGTAAGGTCCTCATAGGTTTTCATAAGGCGTGTATTCATTTCACGGATACGTGTTCTTTGCGCACGATAGAGGATAAACTCCTTTGCAGTTCTTGTGTGGCCTGCACGTATCAAAACCTTTTCCACCGCATCCTGTATCTGTTCAACTGTCGGCTCGGATATGCCTTGCTCCTCGATAAAATCAATAACACGATTTGCAAGCTCTAATGAAGTTTTGTAATCTTTACCGCCTATTGCTTCGGCAGCTTTGAAAATTGCGTTCGCAATCTTTTCGATATTGAACTCAACCTCTCTGCCATCACGCTTAATGATGTGTTTTATCATATATTTTCCCTCCAAAATAAATATTCTTTATGTTTGCTATACACAACATATTGTGTGTGATAAAAAAACAGCTTGTAGATATAGTATAACATTCTTTTTTTTAATGTCAACAGTTAAAAACGAAAAAAACATATTTTTATATTACAATTCTGTTACAAAGAAAAAATAAAATATTGAAAATTTTTCGTGACATGTGAATGTTTTTATGTTATACTTGTAAAGTATGTGTGATTATAATTCAAATGGAGCGATTATATGCGTCTTAAAAGTATTGAAATGCAAGGCTTTAAATCCTTTGCAGAAAAAATCAATTTAGATTTTAATACAGGTATTACTGCTGTTGTCGGACCTAACGGTTCCGGCAAGAGTAATATTGCCGATGCAATAAAATGGGTAATGGGCGAGCAGAGCGTCAAATCTCTGCGTGGCAGTAAGATGGAAGATGTTATCTTTGCCGGAACGGAAGCAAGGAAGGCTTTGGGCTTTGCTGAGGTTTCGCTTATATTAGATAACAGCGACGGATATTTCCCGCTTGATTTTTCGGAAATCAGGGTTACAAGGCGTGTTTACAGAAGTGGCGACGGAGAATATTCCATAAATAAAACGCCTTGCCGTCTTAAAGATATTCACGAGTTATTTATGGATACAGGTCTTGGCCGTGACGGTTATTCTATGATTGGGCAAGGCAAGATTGATAATATACTCAGTACAAAGTCAGAGGACAGACGCCAGATTTTTGAAGAGGCAGCAGGCATATCAAAGTATAAATATCGTAAAATTGAAGCCGAGAGAAAGCTTGTTCAAACGACGGAAAACTTAACACGTGTTAAGGATATATTAACCGAGCTTGAAGGTCAGCTTAGCCCTCTTAAACGCCAATCCGAAAAAGCCAAGCAGTATTTAAAATTAAGGGATAGTCTTAAAGAATTGGAAATTCAGGTATCTGTTATTTCCATTGATAACTTGCGTACAGAACTTGCAGATATAGATGAAAATCTCGATATTGTTATATCTCAAATTTCCGAGATAAATGCAAAGATTGCGGAAGTAGACGAAAAGGTTTCTGCGCTCTATGACGAAATTTCCAAGAAAGATGAAGAAATTGAGAAAAGGCGCTTAAAAAGCACGGAGATTACCGATAATGTCCACGCTCTTAAAACAAAAAGCGATTTGTTAAACAGCGATATTCTTCATACCGAAGAGAATATTAAGAGGCTCGAAGACGAAATTGCCGAGCGAAATAAGCGCACAGACGAGGTTGACGAGAGGTTAAAGCAAGGTATGAGCGTTTTGGAAGAATTGAATTCTAAAAACGCAGAGCTTAAATTGCGTATTCAAACGCAAGAAGAAGAAGCGCTAAAAGCAGGTCTTGATGTTGGAGAGAAGAATACGGAGCTTGAAGGTATCAAGAACAATATCATTGAAGAAAGTGCATCCATAAATTCATTAAAGAGCAGTAACGAAAACTTAAATCGTCTGCTTGAAAGTTTTGCACAAAGAAAAAATGATATAGAAAACGAGCTTTCCGACAAGGTACAGCAATTTGATGAAATGAATATTTCACTTGAGAAATTAGATGTAGAAATTTCTCAGATGCATGACGAAATTTCAAAACATAAGAGTACAATTTCAAAATATACTCAAGAACTTGACGAGAACAAAGCTAAGCTTCAAAAAATTGAAGATACGAAAAACGAAAGCACACTCCGCTTGCGTCAGGACGCTTCAAAACGCCATATGCTTGAAGATATGGAGCGTGCCTATGACGGATACGCAAAGAGCGTAAAGAGCGTTATGCAGGCGATTATGAATAATGAAATCAAAGATGTAAAGATTTATGGTCCGCTTGCACAACTTGTTTCTACGGATACAAAGTTTGTTGTTGCAATTGAAACCGCTTTGGGCGCTGCAAACCAAAATATTGTTACCGAGGCAGAGGAAGATGCAAAAACAGCTATTGAATATTTAAAAGAAAATCGTTTGGGACGTGCTACATTTTTGCCGGTACGCGCCATAAAGGAAAAAGAATTTTCAAACAAAGAAGCCAAGAGTATGAAGGGCTTTATTGATGTTGCTTCTAATGTTGTAAAATGTGATGGAAGATATAAAAATATTATAAGCAATCTTTTGGGCACAACTGCCATTGTCGATAATTTGGATAATGCAGTTTTAATTGCCAAAAAGACAGGTCATAAGTTCAAAATCGTTACCCTTTTGGGTGATGTTATCCAGCCGGGCGGTGCGATGACAGGCGGAAGTGTTGCAAAAAGCACAAGCTCGCTTTCTCGTACAAGTGAGATTGAAAAGTTAAAAGCAGAGGAAAAAGAACTCAAAAAGACTATTGCCGATTCAGAAAAAGAACTGCTTACAATCACAAAAGCACTTGAAACTTTGGACGCTGAGTTAAAAGAAAACGAAGATGTTTTAAATGATAAAAATGAAATTTATATCAGGCTTTGCTCTGACCGTGACCATTCGGAACAAAACTTGCTTTCGGTTGGTGAAATGCGTGAGCAGTTGGCGGAGGAGCTTGAAGATATAAATAAGCAGATTGAAGAATTAAAACTTGAAATTTCTGCACAGGAAAAGGGCATTGAGGATAAAACAAAGAATGTTGCATATCTCGAAAGCGAGCTTGTTAAAAAGCAACAGATATATGATACATTATCGCAAAAAAATGCCGAAATTTCTGCAATACAAACCGAACTCAGTATTAAGCAAAGTACTGTACTTAAAGATATTGAGATGCAGAATGAGCGTATTTTGAGTGCCAACGAAGAAAAAAGCTTGCTTCTTGATGAGATAATGAAGCGTAATGCGGAAATTGAAGAAAACAGAAAAAGCATTAAAGCTTTCGGTGATGAAATTGCCGAAACTGCGAGAGAAGCAGAGAAGCTTGTTGCAGATGATGAAAACAACAAGAAACTTCTTGATGAACTTATTGAGCTTAAAAAATCTTATGAAAATGACATTCGCAAATATCAGGCAGACAGCAGTGAAACTCTTGAAACAGTTACTCGCCTGACACAACAACAGACAAAGCTGGAAGGTAGAAAAGAGAGAAACGAAGCGGATTTGGAAGGTATCATAAATCGCATTTGGGAGGAGTATGAGCTTACATACAGTGAGGCTTTAAAGCTCAAAAAAGATGATGATTTTGATTATCAGGCGGCAAGCAAAGAGATACGCTCATTGCGAAATGAAATAAAAGAGCTTGGAAATATCAATATTGATGCTATCGAGGAATACAAGTCCGTTGAGGAACGTTTTACATTCCTTAAAGCACAGACCGAGGATTTGGAAAAGGCAAAACGAAATCTTGAAGAAGTTATTTCTGAAATGCTTAACATTATGCGTGAACAGTTTACACAGCAGTTCAGCGTTATAAACAAGAATTTCAGCAGAGTATTTGCAGAGATGTTTGGCGGAGGCCGTGCAAATCTTACCCTTTCCGACCCTGATAATGTTTTGGAAAGCGGTATAGAGATTGAGGCACAACCGCCCGGTAAAAAGCTTCAAAGCCTTACACTGCTCTCCGGCGGTGAACGTGCTTTTACTGCGATTGCACTTTTATTTGCAATATTAGATGTACGCCCCACACCGTTTTGTATCTTAGACGAGATTGAGGCGGCGCTTGATGATGTAAATGTTTATCGTTATGCCGATTATTTAAAGCAGTACAGTCAAAAGACACAGTTTATCGTAATCACACACAGGAGGGGAACAATGGAGGCGGCAAATATTCTCTACGGTGTAACCATGCAAGAGAGAGGCGTGTCTAAATTGTTATCTTTGAATATTGACGAGGTGAAAGAATAGTGGGCTTATTTAATAGATTTAAGGAAAGCTTAAGCAAGACGAAAGAGTCAATTAACGAAAAGTTTGATACGGTACTTAGAACATTTAAAAAGATTGACGAAGAATTGTTTGAGGAACTTGAAGAAGTTTTAATAAGTGCGGATTTAGGTGTAAATACCGCAATGGATATAATAGACCGCTTGCGTGAAGCGGCAAATGAAAAAAAGCTTATCAACAGTTTTGAACTTAAAGCAGAATTAAATCATATTTTGACCGAAATATTATCGGAAGGTGACAATGAGATAAAGCTTGAAGGCAGTCCTGCGGTTATTATGGTGATAGGTGTAAACGGCGTTGGAAAAACCACATCTGTTGGAAAAATCGCAAATATGTACAAGGCAGAAGGTAAAAGCGTTATGATTGCGGCGGCGGATACATTCCGTGCCGCTGCGGTTGAACAACTTGAAGTATGGGCAGAAAGGGCAGGCGCATCTTTAATTAAACAGATGGAGGGTGCAGACCCTGCGGCAGTTATTTATGATGCGGTAAATGCGGCAAAGTCAAGAAATATTGATGTTTTGATTTGTGATACCGCCGGCAGACTTCATAATAAGAAAAATCTTATGGAGGAGCTTAAAAAGATTTACCGTATTTTAGACAGAGAGCTTCCGAATTCAAGCAAAGAAATTCTTTTGGTATTAGACGCAACAACGGGACAAAATGCAGTTCAACAGGCAATTCAGTTTAAAGAAGCGGCGGATATTACAGGTATTGTGCTTACAAAGCTTGACGGAACCGCTAAGGGCGGAATAGTTTTTGCGATAAAGAATGAGTATAATATTCCCGTAAAACTGATTGGCTTGGGTGAGGGCGTTGAGGATATTGCGCTCTTTGATGCACAGGATTTTGTAGACGCAATCATCGAAGTAAACGAAGAAAACGAAGAAGAAAATAAATAAATTTTATAAAATTTATAAAAAAAGCTTGCAAAATTGAAAAAGATGTGTTATCATAATTTGGTTAATTACGGATAGTCCTCTGTCGGTTCATATTGGCAAGAATATCTGAGAAAGAAAGGAATGTAAAAGATGGACATTTTACAGCAGATTACACAGGAGCAAATCAGAACAGATTTGCCGAGCTTTAACATCGGTGATACAATCCGTATCTATGTTAAAGTAAAAGAAGGAAACAGAGAGAGATTACAGATGTTTGAAGGTACCGTTATCAAAAAGAACCACGGCGGTATTCAGGAAACATTTACTGCAAGACGTGTGTCTTACGGTGTTGGCGTTGAAAGAACTTTCCCGATTAACTCTCCGAAGATTGATCATATCGAAGTTGTAAGACGCGGTCGTGTAAGACGTGCTAAGTTGTATTACTTGCGTGACAGAGTAGGTAAGGCAGCAAAGGTAAAAGAAAAACTGTAAAAAGTGGGCAGTGGTGGTTATGTTCTATAATCACCACTGTTTGACATTTTAAGGAATTTTATAAGGAGGAATAGTGATGGATAATCAAGAAAAGAATTCAAATTCCGAAGCTATGCGTCCCCTTACAAATGAAGAATATGTCGAGATGTTGCTTCAAGGAAAAAGACCGAGTGAATGGCGTCATCATAATGAGGTCAGCGGTGACATTTTAGCTCAAATTGAGGACGAAACTGAGAAAGTTAACGTTGCGGAAGATGCAGAAACTGTCGTTGTCAATGATAAAAACGATGATGAAGTTGTTTTAAATGAAGCCGAGGATAACTTCGATGCAAATGAAACAATTTCAGATGATGAAGCAGAAGAAGTTATTGATAATGAGGATAAAAAACCAACTAATGGTAATATTGAAGATACGCAGGCAATTCCCATTATTGAGCTGCCTACGCAATCTTTAAATACAAATGAGGATTCAGGTATAGTTGAAGCCGAGAATTCTGATATTGAGAAAGAGAGTGTTAATATGTGGAAGGAAATTCGTGAATGGATTATTGCAATCGGCATTGCGGTAATCTTGGCACTTGTAATACGCAATTTTGTTTTTACCCTTGTAAAGGTTCAGGGGTCATCAATGGAGCCTACACTTCAAAGCTCTGACAGGTTGTTTGTAAACAGACTTATGTATAAACCTGAGAAGAATGACATTGTTATCTTTACTCCGCACACAGACCCTAAACGCCCATATATTAAACGTGTTATTGCAACAGAAGGCGATACGGTATTTATTGACTTTGAAACCGGTGATGTATACGTAAATGATGAATTGCTTGATGAGCCGTATATCAAAGAAAAGACACGCCATACAGGCTCTTATATTATGAGTCTTATTGCAAAGGGCGAATATAGCCGTGAAAACCCTATTGTTATAGAAAAGAATAAGATTTTTGTTATGGGTGATAATCGTAACAACAGTAAGGATAGCCGCGAACTTGGACAGGTTCCCACTGAGGAAATTCTTGGCGGAGCAGTTTTTCGTTTTTGGCCGATAAATAATTTTGGCTCTATGAGCAAAGGTGATACTGCACTTTTGCCATGCGGCGATGAATACGGACTTTAAAGAGGTATAATATGCAATTACAATGGTTTCCGGGACATATGGCAAAAACCCGAAGGCTGATTACAGATAATTTAAAGCTTGTTGATTTGGTTGTTGAGCTTGTTGATGCACGATTGCCATTATCATCTCGCAATCCTGAAATTGACCGCATTTTGGGCAAAAAACCTCGTGTGTTGGTTATAAACAAGTGCGATATAGCAGATAGCGAAGCAAATAAAAAGTGGCAAAGCTATTTTCGTGCAAACGGAAATATTACTGTGCTTATGGATAGCAGAAGCGGTCAAGGTCTTCAAAACTTCCATTTGGCAGTTGAGGAAGCTTTGAAAGAAAAGTTTGAGCGTGATGTGCAAAAAGGTATAAAACGCCATGCGGTTAAGTTAATGATAGTCGGAATACCAAATGTAGGTAAATCGTCATTTATAAATCGCCTTTTAGGGAGAGCGGCAACCAAGACAGGTGACAGGCCGGGTGTTACTACCGCAAAGCAATGGGTAAGAATTGCTGATAAGTATGAGCTTTTGGATACTCCGGGTATACTGTGGCCCAAATTTGAAAGTCATGAGGTAGCACTCAGGATTGCCTTTACGGGCGGCATAAAA
>JAZLIC010000049.1:0-5592 GCA_045617225.1 Clostridia bacterium | reverse complement strand
CCCTGGGTTGCCGCAAAAGATGTTATTTTGGAAGTTCTCCGTCGTCTTTCCGTAAAAGGCGGCGTGGGCAAGATTATTGAATATTGCGGCGAGGGAGTTAAAACTCTCTCTGTTCCGGAGCGTGCGACCATTACCAATATGGGAGCGGAGCTTGGTGCTACCACTTCGATATTCCCATCGGACGAGATTACATATTCGTTCTTAAAGGCACAGGGCAGGGGCGAAGATTACACACCTCTTTGTGCAGATGATGATGCAGTATATGATGAGGAAGTGAATATCAATTTAAGTGAGCTTGTTCCTCTGGCGGCTTGTCCGCATTCGCCGGATAATGTAAAGACGGTTGAGGAGATAGGCGCAATGAAGGTTGACCAGGTATGTATCGGCTCTTGCACAAACTCATCACTTCTTGATATGCTTAAAGTAGCACATATTTTAAAAGGCAAGACCGTTCACCCGGATGTGTCGCTTGCGATTGCTCCCGGCTCTAAACAGGTGCTTAATATGCTTGCTGAGAACGGTGCACTTTCGATTATGATTGATGCAGGTGCCAGAATTTTAGAGAGTGCTTGCGGCCCGTGCATCGGTATGGGACAGGCACCTAACTCAAAGGGTATTTCGCTTCGTACATTTAATCGTAACTTTGAGGGCAGGAGCGGCACAAAGGACGGACAGATTTATCTTGTATCGCCTGAGCTTGCGGCGGTTTCCGCAATCACAGGTGTGCTTACCGACCCACGCACTCTTGGCGATATGCCTGAGTTTGAACTTCCGGAATTCTTTACAATCAATGATAATATGGTTGTTCCTCCGGTTGATGAAGCGGATATGGATAGCGTAGAGGTTTTGCGTGGTCCGAATATCAAGCCTTTCCCTGTATCGGAGGCACTGCTTGACAATATTGAGGCAAAGTGCAGTCTTAAAGTCGGTGACAACATTACGACCGACCATATTATGCCGGCAGGTGCAAAAATTCTGCCGCTCAGGTCGAATATTCCGAAGATTTCCGAATACTGCTTTGCAGTTTGCGATGAAACCTTCCACGACCGTGCGTTAGAGCTTGGCAAGAGCTTTATCATCGGCGGAGCGAATTACGGCCAGGGCTCATCAAGAGAACATGCGGCACTTGCACCGCTTTATCTCGGTATTAAGGCGGTTATTGTTAAGTCCTTTGCAAGAATACATATGGCAAATCTTATAAACGCAGGTATTCTTCCCCTTGTATTTGCAAACGAGGCGGACTATGACAGAATTGATGCAGATGACACATTAAGAATAGAAAATGCAATTAAGCAGGTTAAGGAAAGCAATTCTATGAGCGTTACCAATGTTACAAAGGGATTTACATTTGAAGTAAAGCTTGACCTTTCGGAACGTCAAAGAGAGATGCTTATTGCAGGCGGACTTTTAAATTATACAAAGAATAACGCATAGACAGGAGGAAATAAAAATGGGTTACGAAAAAGAGATTGCTGCGGCACAGGAAAAGTTTAATGTGCTTTTAAATGAGCAGTTCGCAAGAATTGAAAGAATGAAGGCGGACAAAGATTTTATTGATTACAGTAAGCTTGACCAAATTGTTATCGGCGTTGTGGGCGGTGACGGTATCGGCCCTGCCATTACTGCACAGGCACACAGAATTTTAGAGCATTTGCTTGCAGATGAAGTGAAAAGCGGAAAGGTTGCCTTTAATGTGATTGAGGGTTGTACCATTGAGCACCGTGTAGAGGTTAATGCGGCACTTCCGGAAGATGTTTTGACAGAGCTTAAAAAGTGTCATGTTATCTTAAAGGGTCCTACAACAACACCACGTGCGGGTGACCCGTGGCCGAATATCGAAAGTGCAAATGTTGCAATGCGTAAGGAGCTTGACTTGTTCGCAAATGTACGTCCCGTAAAGGTGCCGGAGCAGGGTATAGATTGGACATTCTATCGTGAGAACACAGAGGGTGCTTATGCGGTAGGCTCTAAGGGCGTTCATGTAAATGATGATTTAGCGATTGACTTTACGGTTACTACTCATGAGGGAAGTGAGCGTATTGCCCGTGCCGCATTTGAATATGCAAAAAAGACAGGCAAGACACGAGTTACCGCAGTAACAAAAGCGAATGTGGTAAAGGCAACCGACGGAAAGTTCCTTAGAATTTGCCAGGAGGTTGCAAAGGAGTATCCGGGAATAGAGCTTGACGATTGGTATATTGATATTATGACTGCAAAGTTGGTTGACCCCAAAAGACGTACACAGTTCCAGGTATTGGTTCTTCCTAACCTTTACGGTGACATTTTAACCGACGAAGCGGCAGAGTTCCAAGGCGGTGTAGGTACTGCGGGAAGTGCAAATATCGGTAAGCGTTATGCTATGTTTGAGGCAATCCACGGAAGTGCACCGAGAATGGTGCAGGAGGGCAGAGATAAGTACGCAGACCCGTGCAGTATTATTCGTGCGGCTGTTATGATGCTTGAACATATCGGATATACAGATAAAGCAAAGAAGTTAGAGAGAGCTCTTGACATTTGTATGTATGAGGAAAAGAAGCTTGTTATTACAGGCCGTGATACAGGCGCAACATCTGAGGAGTTTGCAGATTATGTAATGTCAAAGCTTGCATAGGATAGGTGAGATTATGGAAAAGAATGTTTCGGTTTCGGTGGTTAATCGTTTGCCAAGATACTACCGTTATTTGACGGAGCTTGCAAGCAGCGGAATAGAACGTATATCTTCTAAGGAGCTTAGCGAAAGAATGGGAGTTACAGCTTCCCAAATAAGGCAAGACTTAAATTGTTTTGGCGGATTTGGACAACAAGGTTACGGCTATAATGTAAAATCGCTTAAAACCGAGATTGCGAAAATTTTAGGTCTTGACCGTGGTCATACTGCGGTGCTTGTCGGTGCAGGTAATATGGGACGCACCTTTGTTACCAACACCAAGTTTGAGGCACGCGGATTTAAGCTTATCGGCATTTTTGATAATGATAAATCAAAGATAGGCACTAAAATAGGTGGTATGGAGATTAGGGATTATGGCACGATTAAAGATTTTATCGCTGAAAAGAATCCCTGCATCGCAATCCTTACAGTACCTAAGGATGCAATGCACGCAGTTGCCGAGGAGCTTATAGGCTATGGAATAAAGGGCTTTTTAAACTTTTCGTATACAGAGCTTTCCGTAACCGATGATGTTGTGGTAGAAAATGTGCATTTAAGTGACAGTCTTATGCGTCTGTCCTACAAGGTGTCGGAAAAAGAGAATGATTATTAAGGATTTGGACTTTGAAAGCGTACATACATTTGAGTGCGGACAATGCTTCAGGTGGAACTTATCGGATAGGGGATATGTGGGTGTTGCCGCAGACAAGGTGTGTTTTGCAGAAAACAACAACATTATATGTAATGATGAAGATGCAGACTTTTGGCGTGACTATTTCAGAGGTGAAGTGGATTACGGTGACATAAAGAAGATGCTTGTATCCTCCGATAAAAAGCTTGCTCCTTGTATCAAGTACGGCGGCGGAATACGAATACTTCATCAGGATTTGTGGGAAATGATAATATCATTTATCATTTCTGCAAATAATAATATTCCAAGGATAAAAGGGATTATTGAAAAGTTGTGCGAGAGTTTTGGCGAGCCTATAGAGTTTCAGGGAGAGCGGTTTTACAGTTTCCCGACTGCCGAAAGGTTAAGCGGACTTAAACAGGCGGATTTGGCACATCTTAAAGCCGGATACCGTGACAGGTATATTTTAGACGCCGCACAAAAGGTTGCATCAGGGGAGGTTGACTTAGAAGCACTCAAAAATATGCCAACCGTTGATGCTAAGAAGATGCTTATGAGAATTTGCGGAGTAGGCTCTAAGGTTGCCGATTGTATTTTATTATTTTCTCTTGAAAGATACGAGGTCTTTCCGCAAGATGTATGGATAAAGCGTATACTAAAAGATGTCTATAATGTAGACGAGAAAGATGTTGCGGTATTTGCCGCCGATATGTATGGCGAGTATGCAGGTATTGCCCAACAGTATTTGTATTATTACTATCGTGATAATAAGTGAGGAATAGTTATGCCCATTAAAACCGATATTGCCCTTGGGTTCAGATGCCCTGTGTGCGGAGATATACAAAAGCACAGTATAAACGCCTTCGCTATTGCAACGGAAGGAAATGATGTTTTGTGCGATAACTGCAATATACGCTATGCCAATATCACAAGGAAGGGCAGAGACTATTTGGTGACTGTGCCTTGCGGCGATTGCGGCGATACGCACACTTATAAGATAAAGGGAAGTGACTTTTTAAAGCCTGACCTTAAAACATTTGCTTGCCCATACACGGAACTGCCGAGTTTTTTTGTGGGCAATGCCGAAGAGGTGGCAGAGGCGGCAAGCAATGCAGAGATTGACATAAGTTTTATGGATGTTGACGATTTTGCCGATGAGATTGAGGATGCAATCGACTATCTGGATTTTCTTATGCGCAGTGGCGATATTTGTTGCAGCTGCGGCGGACGGCAGATTGACCTTGATATTTCTTGTGACACGCTCAGCCTTATTTGCAGTGAGTGTGGACGAAGGGCAGAGTTCAGCATCGCTACACCAACTGATATAATTAACTTGAAAAAAATTAAATCTATAAAAATATGATAAGGGTGTAAAGCCCAAGATGGAGGAAGAAAATGTTAGTAACAGGAAAAGAAATTCTTGACCACGCACACAAAAACGGTTATGCGGTAGGAGCATTCAATATCGTAGATATGGAAATGCTTCAGGCAGTAGTTGAAGCCGCAGAGGAGGAAAAGTCACCTGTATTTGTTCAGACAACAGAGGGCGCCCTCTCATATGCCGGTTTTGAAGTATTATCCGCACTTGTAAAGTGGGCTGCAAACAGCGTTAGCGTACCGGTAGCTTTCCACTTAGACCACGGCGGCAGTTTTGAAACAGCAATCAAGTGTATCAGAAACGGCTGGACATCTGTTATGATTGATGGCTCACACCATCCGCTTGAAGGAAATATTGCAGTTACAAAGAAGGTTGTAGAGGCTGCACATATCTGCGGCGTATCAGTTGAGGCAGAGCTTGGCAGACTTGGCGGTATTGAAGATAATATCTCTGTTGATGAGAAGGACGCTATGTATACCGACCCGAAGGAAGCTCGTCAGTTTGTTGACGAAACAGGCGTTGACTCACTTGCTATTGCTATCGGAACTGCACACGGTAAGTATAAGGGCGTTCCGAAGCTTGACTTTGACCGCTTGGATGTAATTAAGAAAGACCTTAATATGCCAATCGTTCTTCACGGTGCATCAGGTGTTGCAGAGGAGGATATCAAGAAGGCAGTTTCTCTCGGTATAAATAAGATTAACATTGATACCGACCTTCGTGTAGCTTACACAGATAAGATTAAGGAAGCGTTTAACGCTGACCCTGCACTCTTTGACCTCAGAAAGTATTTAGGCCCTGCACGCACAAATGTAAAAGAAACTGTTAAGAAGAAGATGAGATTGTTTGGTTCATCAGGCCGTGCGTAAGATTTAGTATTTAAAAAGGTTGTCTGAAACGATTGTTTCAGACAGCCTTTTTTAATGAACAATGAAT
>JAZLIC010000048.1:0-5910 GCA_045617225.1 Clostridia bacterium | reverse complement strand
ATTCACCCGAAGAGATGACTCCTGAGGAACGTGTTCAGGCAGACATCACTGAGAAAATTGCAGAAGCTGCAGAAAATTTAAGCGAAGTGGTAGCAGAGCCGGAAGAGCCGGTAGCCGAAGGCGAAGGCGAAGAATTTTCTTCTTTGGCAGACGATGTTACACAACTTGATGTTGAGGATATACCTGTTGTTAAGGAACCGAAGATTGTTTCTATGACAATGGGTAAGTTCGTGACATCATTGATTGCAAGCCTGCTTATCGGTGCATTGCTTTGCTTCTCGGTAATTAACCTTCCCGGTTGGATAGATAAAATCCCTGAGGGCAGTACTGTTGTAAGTATAAAGAATGCTAATATTACCGACCTTGATATGGAATTCTATATTTACAGTGCGGCAATGGATAAGTTCTCTGAAATTTCAGCAGAAGATGAGAGTGCTACACCTGAGGACTTTGATTGGAGCAAGCAGGGTAAGAGCGGCAAGACCTATGAAGAAGAAGTCAGAGAAGAAGCTTTAAAGAAAGCTAAGGAAGATGCTGTTATCTACGCACTTGGTAAGGAAAAGGGCGTTGAGTGGACTGATGATGAGCAGAAGCAGATTGATATGGCAATAGACGGATATGTTGTCCAGTTCGGCAAAGAAGGCTTTAAAAACCGTGTAAACACCATGGGTATTCCGACTGTAAAGCAGTACAAGAAAATCTATGAAAAGATGATGTACATTTCAAAGGTCAGAAGCGAGATGGACGAAGATATAAGCAAGTACATTCCTGAGGGCGTTGACTTAAACGAGTACAAGCAGGAGGACGGCGCATCGGTTCAGCATATCTTGATTAAGACGGCGGAAGATGCTCCGACAGATGATGCCAATGCTTTGGCTTTGGCTACACCTGCACCTGATACAGGCGATAAGCTTGCTGCTGCACAGAGTATTCTCGAGCAGGCAAAAGGCGGCGCAGACTTTGCTCAGCTTATGGAGCAGTACAATGAGGACGAAGGCGAAACCGAAAAGGGATATACCTTTGGCCCCGGCGAGATGCAACCTGAATTTGAGGAAGCTGCATTTGCCCTTAATATTGGCGATATCAGTGATATAGTTACAACCACTTACGGTTATCATATCATCAAGCGTATCCCGGGCAGATATGAGTTGCTTGCATACTTTAATGATAATATGAAAATTAAGGTTAAGGACGGCAAGCTTAACAAAATATCCGTTTCCGATATTTTAAAGAGAGCAGATGCCGCATCACAGAAGTTGGCAGAAGAAGACCAGGCAAGCGCTCAGGGCTAAGTAATTTATAAAGGTTTGTTTAAAAGCATCAGCTTTTAAACAAACCTTTTTTATGTGCGAAAAACAAATTTTTACATTGCCGACCGGGAGCGGCAGGTCGGAACAGGGCTTGGGCGGAAACATTCAAAAAATTGTTTTTCGCATTTTTGCATAAAATATTTTTCTTTACCTTTTATAATAAATGGTATATAATAGGTAAAAAGAGGTGAGCAAATGACGATATATAATTTTATTTCTACAATACTGAGTTATGTGTTTACGGTAATAATTTATATGTTTATTTTTGCTGTAATACGCCTGATTTATATGGATGTAAAGAAGATGAGCCGTTTCGCAAACGAGGATAACAACTCTGCGATAACTGCAAGCCTTAGAACATTAAAACCAAAAGTTCCGATTACATCGGAGCTTAAAAGGCGTTATTCCGTGTACGAGGGAGCGACTATCGGCAGAAATAAAAGATGCGATATTGTTATTGACGAAAAGTTCGTATCGGGCGAGCATTTAAGAATTTGGTACGAGGACGGAGAATGGTATCTTGAGGATTTGGGAAGCCGTAACGGGACCTTTGTAAACGGCAGTCGTATTAAAGATACGGTTATCCTTGACCCACAGGACAAGATTTCGGTGGGCGGCCTTGAATTTGTGTTTGAGTAAAAGCGGAGGGAAGTATGGGGAGATTTAAAAAGTTAAGTTACAGACGGCCTGTAATTCTTCTGCTTTTGATGAACATTTTGGGCTTTGGACTTTTATATATGGTAAACGGCTATGATATAAAAATCCTGTATACAGGCGCAGAGCTTATCGGCTTATTTTTAATAATATATACCATATTGGTGCTTGGGCGTATGGGTGACAAATTTATTATGCCTATGGCGTGTATGCTTATTACCATAGGTGTTATGTTACTTTGCAGAATAAACATAGAAGATTATGGAATGAAGCAGATTTTATGGGTAATAATCGGCGGAGCCGTATTCTTTTTAGCGTATACGGTCTATTATTTTGTGCGTTTTTGGGATAAGCTTCCGTATTTGTATATTATTTTGGGAACGGGCCTATTTGTATTTACGCAGCTTTTCGGAAGCACCATAAACGGCTCTAAAAATTGGGTTTCGGTGGGCGGACTTTCGTTCCAACCGTCGGAGATTACCAAAATCCTTTATATAATGATGCTTTCCTGCTATTATTCAAAGGCGTGGAAAAATCCGTTATTTAACCTGACTCCAAAATGGATAAGCCTGATTGTTACCTATATGTTTATAGGCTTTTTGGTGCTTCAAAGGGATTGGGGCACGATTTTGGTATTGTTTTCGATATATATTTTTATGACCTATGTCTATGAGAAGGATTTTAAGTTCCTGCTCGGGAATGTTTCTGCCGCCGCAATAGTGGCGTTTCTGGGATATAAGTTTTTATATCATATCCAGGTGCGTGTTAATACATGGCTTGACCCGTGGAAAGATATTTCAAATACAGGCTATCAGATAACCCAATCGCTTTTTGCGATAGCCTCGGGCGGCTATTTCGGTAAAGGCCTCGGCAATGGTTCGCCCGGATATATACCGGAGGTACATTCCGATTTTATCTTTGCGGCAATCTGCGAAGAAATGGGTGTTTTTGGCGGTGCGGCAGTTATAATTATCTTCTTTTTGATAGCGTACCGTTGCTTTAAGATTTCAATTATGACAAATGACCCTTACGATAAAGCGGTCAGCTTTGGACTTACCATAATGTTTGCGCTCCAAACGTTTATCATTATCGGCGGCGTAACAAAGCTTATTCCGCTCACGGGTATAACTCTGCCGTTTGTAAGCTATGGCGGAACATCAATAGTCGTGAGCTTTGCCTCTCTTGGCATAATACAGGCTATCTCTGCAAGGAACGACAGAGAGAAGGAGGGTGGCACAAATGCGAGAAAATAAAAGGATTATCCATGTTTTAATTGTCGCATCGCTATTGTTTTTGTCACTTGTCACCTATCTTTTGTTTTTTAATATGTTCCGTGCAAGCGAGGTTGCAAGCAACCCATATAACAGACGGCAGTGGGAGGACGAGAAGTTCGTCAAAAGGGGCAGTATCTATGATTGCAACGGAGAGGTTTTGGCAGAATCCGTTATGGAAAACGGTGCACAGGTGCGCAAGTACCCAAAGGGCAGTTTGTACAGTCACATTATCGGCTATCATTCAAAAACTTATGGCAAGAGCCTGCTTGAAATGTCCCAGAACGATGCCTTAATCGGTAAAGGCGATATATCCATCAGTTTAAATGAAATGCGTGACGGATATGATTTAAGACTTACCATAGACAACAATTTGCAGAGCTATGCCTATAATCAGTTAAAGGGTTACAAGGGTGCTATTGTTGCATTGGAGCCGTCTACCGGCAAAGTTCTTGCAATGGTAAGCTTGCCTGATTTTGACCCAAATGCCGATGCTTTGGAGGATAATTGGCGTACAATCGTAGAGCGTGAGGACTCGCCGCTTCTTGCAAGGGCGACACAGGGATTATATCCGCCGGGCTCAACCTATAAAATCGTTACTGCGGCGGCGGCGTACAGGGACGGCAGAACTTCGGAAAGCTTTGATGACCGGGGCTATTTTGAGGCGGACGGTCTTAAAGTAGAGAACTATGGAAACAAAGCCTATGGCGAGATTGATTTAAAGCACGGATTTGAGGTATCAAGCAACTATGTGTTCTGCAAGCTCGGCAACGAGATGGGCAAGGATAAAGTGCTTAGCGAGGCAGAGAATTTTGGAATAAATAAGCAGATAGACTTTGATATTCCTACCTCAAAAAGCGTTATCCAATACAAAAGAATGAACGACCTTGATGCGGCACTTGTATCTATCGGTCAGGGACAGCTTTTGATGACACCGCTCCATGTGGCAATGATAGGTAGCAGCATTGCAAACAATGGTAAAATGATGAAACCGTATATCGTAGACAAGGTGACAACCGCATCGGGAATAGCTTTGTCAACTACACGACCGGTCGAATTTGCGAATTCAACAGGCGTGTCCTGTGCGGAGTATGTCAAGGAACTTATGGAAGGCGTTGTTACAAACGGAACAGGGAAAAGTACGCAAATATCAGGGATAACGGTGGCAGGCAAGACAGGTACCGCCGAGAACGAAACGGATAAGGACCACGCTTGGTATGTTGGATTTGCACCTGCGGAAAATCCGCAAATCTGCGTGGCGGTAATTCTGGAATACGATAATTCCGCCGGCGGCACAACCGCAGGGCCGATTGCAAGGAATATAATGTCAAAATATTTAAAATGAGCGGTCGATTGACCGCTCATTTCTATACATATGATTGAATTATACTGCAATTTCCCTTAATTGTGTAGGTTATGTTCTCTGCGGGAATGAAGATACTGTCGCCTTTGATAAAGGGTAATTCTTCATCGCCTGAGATGAGCGTTCCCTCACCGTCAATAATGATTAAGGACTGAAAGCTCTTATCGGTAACCTTTAAATCGGCTTCGGAATTGACATCAATCCTGTTTACGCAGAAGTATTTACATTCCGCAAGCGGCTGTACGGAGTAACCGTCAAAGTTTTCAACAGGCTTAACCTCCTGTGATTTTGATGGTGTAAGACTTGATACATCAATCGCTTGCTTGATATGAAGCGGCCGCAAATTGCCGGCTGCATCACGACGGTCATAATCATATACACGGTATGTAGTGTTGGAATTCTGTTGGATTTCGCATATAATAATCCCCTCACCGATTGCATGGACAGTTCCTGCATCAATAAAGTAAACATCGCCTTTATGTACCTTAACCTTATTAAGCACCTCTGTGATAGTATTATCGGCAATGCGTGCGCTGAATTCCTCTTTGGTGATTTCTCTGTTTACACCATAGTAGAGGTAGGCACCCGGCTCTGCATCTATTATGTACCACATTTCCGTCTTTCCGTATTCGCCCTCGTTTTTAAGGGCGTATTCGTCATCAGGATGCACCTGTATCGAAAGCTTATTCTTTGCGTCAATGAGCTTTATAAGAATCGGAAAGTAGTTAAATCGCTTTGCATTACTGCCGAGGATAGTATCGGAATACTTATTTACATATTCGGTCAGGGTAAGACCTCTGTCATCGCCGCTTGTCACAATGCTTGACCCGTCCTTGTGGGTTGAAAGCTCCCAGCTTTCCGCAATGATATCAAGGCAACTTTTTTTATTAAATTCTCTTTTAAGTTTATTGCCGCCCCAAAGATAATCTTTAAAGGCAGGTGATAATTTGATAGCCTTCATTATAACCTCACTTTATATATAATTATTGTTTGTCAGTTATCCAAATAGCCTTTGCACCGAATTCTTTTGCAAGAAGTTCTCCCTTTTCTTCGCCTAAAACAAAGCAAGCGGTGGACAGGCAGTCGGCAAGCAGGGCGTTATCGGATACTATGGTGACAGAAGTAACGGAATTTTGTACAGGGTATCCGTCTTTGGGATTTAAAATATGGTGATAGATAATACCGTCGCTTTCAAAATACCTTTGGTATGTGCCTGATGTGACTACCGCACCGCAGTCTATAACCTCGGTCTGTTTGTATACGCCTGTGCTTTCAAAAGGCTCTTGAATTCCTACGGTAAAATTCCCGGTTG
>JAZLIC010000047.1:0-10431 GCA_045617225.1 Clostridia bacterium | reverse complement strand
CTTCTTCTGCTGCCGGAGCTTCTTCTGCTGCCGGAGCTTCTTCTGCTGCCGGAGCTTCCTCTGCTGCCGGGGCTTCCTCTGCTGCCGGTGCTTCTTCAACCGCCGGAGCTTCTTCAGCCTTTTCAACAGCGCCACCGTTGTCTATGATAGCCTGCAAAGTTCTTGCAAGGGCACTGATAGGTGACTGCAAGCTTCCAAGCATCTTGGCAATCAATACATCCTTTGAAGGGATTGCGGCGTATTCCTTGATAACATCAACGGATACAACCTTACCTTCAACAAAACCGCCCTTGATTTCAAGAGCCTCATTTTCCTTTGCGAAGTCAACCAAAACCTTTGCGGGAGCAACAACGTCTGTGTCGCTTGTAGCAAGAGCCGTAGGACCGTGCAAAATTGCCTCAAGTTCCTCAAAACCAACTTCGTTTGCGGCGAAACGAACCAAAGAGTTCTTTAAAACTGTGTAGTTAACGCCTGCTTCTCTTAACTTGTTACGAAGTTCGGTATCCTGAGCAACGGTAAGACCTCTGTAGTCTGCAAGTACGCCTGCCTGAGCACTCTTTAATCTTTCTGTGATTGCAACTACTGCTGCCTTTTTGTTCTCTAATACTTTTTGACTTGGCAATGTAATCCTCCTTCCGTAAAAAATCCCTCGCAGACTGCGAGGGACAATACATTCGTATATGCTCTCCTCGGCAGGGTTTACGCTTTCGCACCTGCTGTCTGCGGAAATATTATTAAGTTAATTATTTTTTGAAATTAGTTGTCAAGCTTTGATGCGTTAATCTTGATACCGGGGCCCATAGTAGAAGCAACGGTAACAGATCTTAAATACTGACCCTTTGCAGCTGCCGGTTTAGCCTTAATAATAGCACCAACCAAAGCCTTAAAATTCACAGCGAGCTTTTCAGGGCCAAATGAAGCCCTACCGATAGGACAGTGAATAATGTTTGACTTATCCAAACGATACTCAATCTTACCTGCCTTAGCTTCCTGAACTGCTTTCGCAACATCAGGTGTAACTGTACCTGCCTTAGGGTTAGGCATAAGTCCCTTAGGACCGAGGGCACGACCGATACGACCAACAACACCCATCATATCAGGGCTTGCAATAACAACATCGAAGTCGAACCAGTTTTCACTCTGAATTTTCTGTACTAAATCTTCTGCACCTACAAAGTCTGCACCTGCAGCCTTTGCGGCATCTGCCTTATCCTCACGTGCAAAAACCAAAACACGTACATTTTTACCTGTACCGTTCGGCAATACAACCGCACCACGTACCTGCTGGTCAGCATGACGAGAGTCAACACCAAGCTTAACGTGAAGTTCAACAGTTTCGTCAAACTTAGCCTTTGCAGTCTGACAAACCAAAGCTAAAGCTTCATCAAGGTCATACTGCTTACCTTTTTCTATCAGCTTTACGCTGTCTTGATACTTTTTACCTTTCTTCACAATTATATCCTCCTCTGTGGTTTTACAGAACGCTTATATTGCATTCCTCCCACTGTTTTCACATACCACCTTTAAGGGAATTATTCCTCAACAGTGATACCCATAGATCTTGCAGTACCTGCAATCATTGACATTGCTGCTTCTAAAGAAGCGGCGTTTAAATCCTGCATCTTCTGCTCTGCGATTGCCTTTAAGTCGTCTTTCTTAAGCTGGGCAACCTTTGTCTTGTTCGGAACGCCTGAAGCCTTATCAATCTTACAAGCCTTTTTAATCAATACCGGTGCCGGTGGGGTCTTGGTAATGAAAGAGAAAGATCTGTCCTGATATACGGTAATAACTACCGGGATAATCAAGCCTGCGTCCTTTTGTGTTCTTTCATTAAATTGCTTTGTAAAGTCTACAATGTTTACGCCGTGCTGACCGAGAGCCGGACCTACAGGCGGAGCCGGTGTAGCTTTTCCTGCCGGAATCTGCAATTTAATGTAACCTGTGATTTTCTGTGCCATTTTGCTTTACACCTCCTTGTTGTGCAAATGTGGTACTATCGGATTTCCTCATTTTGAAAACCCTCCCACAGACCGATTTGCATTGCAAATCAAAATCTATAAACGGTTTTTACTCCGTGTGGGTAACAAATTATTGTATTGCTTCAACCTGATTGAATTCAAGCTCTACATCGGTATCTCTGCCAAACATTGATACCTTTGCCTTTACCTTCTTTTTATCAAGCTGAATTGCAGTAATCTTGCCGATAAAGCCTTCAAGCGCGCCATACTTAACGCGAATGTTATCGCCTTCTTCAAAATCGAATTTGACAACCTTGTGTTCAAGGCCCATCTTCTCGATTTCTTCCTCGGTCAGAGGAACCGGCTTACTGCCCGGGCCGACAAAGCCCGTAACACCGCGGCAGTTTCTTACGACATACCAACTTTCGTCTGTCATAAACATCTTTACCATAACATAGCCGGGATAAATTTTACGCTCAATAATCTTCTTCTTGTTGTCCTTTATCTCCTCGACTTCTTCCATCGGAACTTTAATTTCCAATATGGTATCCTGCATATTGCGGTTTTCAATAGTTTTTTGAATGTCTGCCATAACCTTATTCTCATATCCGGAATAAGTATGTGCTACATACCATTTTGCTTCTGCCATAAAGAACGCTCCTTATTTATTTATCAAGAATGACATACCCCATGTAAAGAGCATATCAAGCGCCCATATAACAAGACCGATAATGATAACATAAATAATTACAATAGCGGTATTCTTTCTAACCTTTGCGAAAGACGGCCATACAACCTTCTTCATCTCGGCCTTTACTTCCTTAAAGTAATTTACAATCTTATTAAAGAAATTAGGCTTTGCTTGTTCCATTTTAATCTACTCCTTATTTCGGCAGAAAGGCATTATATCCCCATGCCGCATAGTCAACCCATTGCTAAAAGAAACTATTTTGTTTCCTTGTGCAAGGTATGCTTTTTGCAAAATCTGCAGTACTTGTTCATTTCAAGTCTGTCAGGACAATTCTGCTTATTCTTGGTGGTGTCGTAATTTCTCTGCTTACATTCTGTGCAAGCTAAAGTAATCTTTGTTTGCATAAAATTCACCTCATATTCTTAACACAATATAATCAACACAAATAAAACCCCTTTTGCAGAGGTACTTATTATACTAACACATATATCTTTATTTGTCAATCATTTTTTGCTTATTTTTTAACCTTTTTTGCATATTTTACCTTGTCCACAATATATAGATGTAGTGTAAAACTCTATACACAAGGTAGTGTTTAATTGTAGGGGCGATTCACGAATCGCCCGTTCTTTCAACGCATTTCTTAAATCTTGCCTCCCCTTAATGTTTAAGGGGAGGTGGCAAGCGGAACGCTTGACGGAGAGGATTTAGAACAAAGTCTGTATGCACTTGCGAAAAATAATTTTTTTGAATTTATTGCCCAAGCCCTGTTTCGGTCTGCCGCTCCCGACCGACAATGAAAAAATTATTTTTCGTATTCGGGCGGCCGATGACCGCCCCTACGGCGTAATACGGCAAAAATTTGTTTCAAAGCAGACGTTTTAAATTTTCGTAAGGCGCAGGAGGTGAACCGTTATGAAAATTAAAAAATCCCTATCGCTCGCTTTGGTTTATATAGGTATTGTAATCGGTGCCGGCTTTGCTTCCGGCAGAGAAATTCTGGAATATTTTAATTTTCCTCACGGTGACCGTCTTTCCGGGGTGGTTTTTGCGACCTTTCTTTTTGTTATGGTTGCCCATATAGTTTTAAAACGCGCAACCACTCTGAAAGTATTTACCCTTGACGCTTATCTTTCCTCCGTGACGCCGAAGTTTAAAGGGCTTTTCCTTTTTTTATTTATTATATATATGTTCTGCGGCTTTTTTGTTATGCTTGCAGGCAGCGGCTCCTTTTTTGCCGAGGCGTTTAATATGCCCAAAATTTTCGGCATATTGTTTATGGCGATTATCTGCTTTTTGGTATTTATCTTTGATATAAAAGGTCTGGTCTTAATCAATTCTTTTCTTGTCCCGGTTATGATAGTGGGGATTTTATATATCTGTATTACTGCCGCAGTTTTTAAGGAGGAAACAACCTTCCGCCTTTTGTTTTTGCAAACTCTGCGAGAAAATATCCTGTTCAGCGCCGCCTGCTACGTAAGCTATAATACTTTAACCGTCCCTTCGGTACTTGTGCCGCTTGCAAAGGACGCAAACAAAGGGGACATTATAAAAGGTGCATGGATAGGCGGAATAATTTTAGGCGTTTTAATAATGATAATACAACAGGCAAATAACATTTATTTTGATAAGCTTTGGTACAGCAATATCCCTATGTTTTCTTTAGCAAAGGTATGCGGAAAAACCGCAGAAGCTCTTTACGGTGCGGTGCTTATTTCCGCCATCTGCACAACCGCAATTTCGCAAGGCTTCGGAATAATATCATATTTTAAAATTAAAACTATTAAAGGCAGAGCATTTGCATCATTTATCCTTATAATGGTTGCCGTTCCGTTTTCGCTGATAGGCTTCGGAAGGCTTATTAAATACATTTACGGCTTTTTCGGAATACTTGGCGTATTCTGGATGTCCTTTTTAATTTTAAAAGGGAAAAAATAAATCCCGAAGATGTATACCTTCGGGATTTTTGAGCATTTCCAAATAAATTTTTAACGTTTCGAGAACTGTGGTGCACGACGTGCGGCTTTGAGGCCGTACTTCTTTCTTTCCTTCATTCTTGGGTCACGAGTTAAGTAACCTTCTGCCTTTAAGAGCGGACGGAACGCCTCATCAACCTCTAAAAGCGCACGTGCGATACCGTGACGGATTGCACCTGCCTGACCTGTGAAGCCACCACCGCTTACATTTACCAAAACATCGAACTTACCCTCTGTCTTAGTAACTGCAAGGGGCTGTCTTACAACAACCTTTAATGTTTCAAGACCGAAATAATCGTCAATATCTCTCTTGTTTATAACAATTTTACCGCTGCCGGTTACTAATCTAACTCTGGCAACAGACTTTTTTCTTCTACCTGTACCGTAATACTGTGCAGTTTTTGCCATTATCCTGTTCCCCCTTCTTAGATTTCACCGTTCCACTCAATAGGTTTCTGAGCGGCGTGATTGTGTTCAGCATCTCTGTAAATCTTAAGCTTTTTAAGTTCCTTTTCGCCTAAACTGTTGTGTGGAATCATTCCGCTTATTGCGAGCTCCATTGCTTTTTCAGGCTTCTTTTCCATCAATTCTTTATATGAAACTTCCTTCAAGTGACCGATATAGCCTGTGTGTCTGTACCACTTCTTCTGCAAAAGCTTGTTACCTGTAAGTACAGCGTCCTTTGCGTTGATAACGATTACATAATCGCCACAGTCTACACCCGGAGTATACTCAGGACGGTGCTTTCCGCGAAGGATTGTTGCAGCAACAGCGGCAACACGACCAAGCGGCTTACCGGCAGCGTCAATGATATACCATTTCTTTTCAACTTGGTTTGGCTTTTCCATATAAGATGAACTATTGTTTGACATGATATGTCTACCTCCTTATATATTAAGTTAATTATTTGCAAAATTATAATCCCTTTTTTGGGACGCCTTGTTATTATAATACCTTTTTTATGCATTGTCAAGTGTTTTTTTCAATTTTTTAATTTAGTATATTTCAATCTCTTGTTTCCTCTTGTTTTCTCTCTTATACTCCCTGTATCTCGTTTGCAAAATACAATTTTTTGTTCGGGCGGCCCTGTGTGGGCGCCCGTTTTCGCCGAAAAACACGCAAAAAAAGAGACCCGAAGGTCTCTTTTTTATATCATTGACAACTATTATTCAAGAATTTCTCTTACATCGTAGCCCTTGTACTCATAAGCGAGGTATACAACAACTTCTACTACGTCGCCGTCATATTCTCTGATGAATACATAGTCGAGCATACCATATGCAGGTGTTACAGCAAGAATGCTTGCGCTTGCTTTGCTGCCATCATATACTATTGAACCCGGATTTACGAGGTCTTCATCAGGTCTTACGATATCACCGGATGAACCAAGAGCAAGCTTGTTGTTCTTAGACATAGCCGGATCATATGCGTAGTACTGAATAGCACCCTTACCAAGGTTGAACTTCTTCTCACCATCATCAGTAAGAACAGTTACCTTAGAACCTGACTTGTCAACAACAGCACCGAAGTATGTCTTTTCCTTGCTTGATGAAGGAGCGAAGAAACCATCAACATTAGGTTCACCATCCTCTCCTGTGCTATACTTAATCTTGTTTCTTACAGTACCGTCGAATGTGAGGTAAGGCTTGATTGTAGAAATCTTACCGTTCTGGAGACCGAACTTGAAGATAGAGCCCGGAACTACATTCTCATCAAAGTCGTTGAAGTCATCATCATCTGTATAAGCCTGCTTGATTTCGCCGCCCTGATAGTACTTAACTGAGTATACGCTCTCGTCATCAACGTTAGCCTTACCAACACTGATTACATAAGCGATACCTGAAGATGAAGGTGTACCAACTGTTTCGTTGAAGATAACGAGTGCAGCAGGAACGTCATCATCGTCTACATCATATGCAACATATGTGTATCTCTCGCCACCGAGGTCGCTGATTGCGCCAACTACTGATTCTTCTTCGTCAGCTTCTTCACCGATTGTGATAGTTGTACCAACTTCACCGTTGATGAAGAATACCTTTGTATCCTCAGTAAGTGTTAAGCTACCGAGATCCATATCTTCTTCATCATATACATCACTCTGTACGCCTGTGCCATTGTAAGAAAGTGTTGACTCTGAATTGTCAGCAGCTTCCGGAACAGGAAGTGTGATTGTCTTAAACTCATTTGAGCTTGAGAGGCTGTATGTTACCAACTGACCAACAAGTGCATCTACAACTGCATCAACATTAGCTGAATCGTCGTCATCAGCAATCTTGAACTTGAGGTCGCAATCTTCTTCTGTAAGTTCAGGATACAAAGCACGGAGTGCGCCGCTGTACCAAGCGTTCTCAATTGTCAAAGTTGAAGCAAAGTGTGTCTGGTAAACGTTACCGTCTTTGTCAAGGAACTGGATTGTAGCTTCTACATCGTCCCATGTACCTGCTTCTGTTGTGCCTGCAAGAATGTAAGCATACTTGTCAGATGAAGATGACTGACCTTCTGCTGTCTTATTCTTGTCATAAGCAACCAACTTACCAAATTCATCAATATAGAATGTACCTGCAGCGCCTGCCTTTAATGAAGCATTGCTGTAGTAACCAACAGCTGCATCATAGTCTTCGCCGCCAATTGTGTACTCACTGCCTGTAGCAGATGTGTCTGAAGAACCTACAGACTCAATCTTGCCTGTGATAGCACTGTCACCAAGTACGCGGATATCATATACGCCTTCCTGAGCGTCATTGTAGATGATTGTTACAACATCCCATTCTTTGAGCTCTGTGTAATCGAAAGGTTCGCCATCCTTTGTGATAGTGATGATTGAATCAGTATCATCTGTTTCAAAGTCAATCTTGTCAACAACGTTGCCGTATGTTCTCTGACCAACTTCGTTCTTGAATGTGAGGACACCTCTTGTGTTAACTTCGTCAACAACACCTGTTGCAGCGATTTCTACGAAGAATATCTCATAACCTGTTGTTTCGTTTGCATCAAGAGCTACAACCTTACCGCTGTAAGCGCTGTTCTTCTCAATCAAACCACCGAACATATCGCCAAATGCACCTGCATATGTTACGCCGTTGTATACGATAATTGCGCCCGGCTCAACAGAAATCTTTGTAGATGTTCTGTCAGAAGCGTTCTTCTTATACTTGATGTTGCTGCCGTCTAATTCATCATAGTCAGAAATGTTGAATTCAACAGTCTTGTTCTTACCTGTAGCTTCTGTAATAGATACGAGAGAAGCGTCATCGTTACCGTCTGCTTCCTTAACATATACGTTTACAGTGTAGCCGAGGAACTTATCAACATCAAGACCTGCTGTGTAGAATTCTTCTACATCATAGATTTCATACTTACCATTGCAATCATTGTCATAGTTGTCTGTGATGTACAATGTAATCTTAGAATCAGCTTCTGTGTCGATATCAACAGCGCCATCTCTTAAATCAGTGATAGTGTTTGCGATAACCTGACCACGGAGCTTAGAAATCTTAAGGTCACGGCTGAGCAATGTCTGTCTCTTGTAGTTGTTGCTTGTTCCATCATAGATGATGTAAGAAGCTTCGTCACCGTACTGATATCTGTCCATTAAAGGTGTGTCGATTGCATTGTAAGCGAGCTGTGCAACAACGCCTCTTGGAGCAGCAACACCAACGCTTGCGCCAACAACGCCTTCAAGTACATCGTATCTCTGAGCAGCTGTGAGGTAACCTGTTGGGTAACCGCCATTCTCATCTGCGAAAGGCTTATAACCAAGTGTTTCCATCATCATCTTAACTGCCTGCTCATAAAGAACCGGATCCTCAGGACCAAAGTTACCATCACCATAACCGTTGATGATACCCATACCCTGTGCACTTGCAACATAACCTGATGCCCAATGAGTTGCGGGAACGTCTTCAAAGACGGTTGCCTGCTCGGACAAGTTATTTGCGCCCTGCATTCTGCATACGATTGCAGCAACTTCAGCTCTTGTGATTGTATCTTCAGGTCTGAAAGCTGCAACGCCGTTCTCATCTGCCGGGTCACCGGTGATGATACCAAGCTTGTTCAATGTTTCAATCGCTTCATAGTAGTTAGATGTTTCCGGTACATCACTGAATGTAGCCGCGAAAGCAACTGTACTAACCATCATAGCGAAAACTGCTACTAAAGCAATTACTTTTTTGAGATTTTTCATTCTCAAATCCTCCTTAAATATAAAATTTAATTTTTTTCAAATTCACGATTGCAATGCCTGCAATCTCGCTCAGTCGGTCAAGTTTCCCGCATAACCCTTCCAACTTAGTACAAATTATAACACCGAAAGACCGCAGATGTCAATAAAATTTTTTAAAATTAACACATTTGTAACAATCTAAACAAATTCTTGTATTGTTAGATATGCTTATGAGCAATTTTAGTACAAATTTTATATAGTCTTATCGGTTACCCTATTCTACAACTTAATTTCCATTCTGTCAAGGGATTTCGCAAAATTTCTTTCTTTTCCCCTTTATTATATACCTTTTACTGTTATTCGGGCGACCACTAAGGCGCCCCCCTGTGTCGGAGAGCAGGTTCTGCATTTTTTGCCTCCGTTATGGCAAAATATGCAAAAGCTTCCTTATTATATATATATAACTACTCTGTTTTATCAAGTTCCTCTTTTAAGGCAAGGCAGGCTTTTGCTCTGTGGCTTATTTTGTTTTTTATCTCCGGTGAAAGCTCTGCCATTGTCTTTTTATATTCTTTTATATAGAATACAGGGTCATAACCAAATCCGTTTTCGCCCTTCTTCTCTTTGGTAATCTCTCCGTAACATCTGCCGACAAAGGTTTTTGCACTGTACTCCTCCACAAACGCTATTGCGCAGACAAATTTTGCACTTCTGTCCGTCTTACCTTCAAGCTCGGCTAAAACTTTGTTTAAGTTCGCTTCGTCATCACCGTGCTTGCCTGCATAGCGAGCACTGTAAACCCCGGGTGCATCGCCTAATGCGGTTACGCAAAGGCCGCTGTCATCGGCAATGACAGGAATGCCTGATGCGGCATATACAGCCCGTGCCTTTTTGATGGCGTTTTCTTCAAAGGTGAGGCCGTCCTCTACGACTTCTACATCCGAAAGACCTGCTTCATCCCGGGTAATAATCTCATATTCATCACCCAAAATCTGACTGAACTCTCTCGCCTTATTTTTATTTTTTGTTGCAAGAATAAACTTTTTCGGCATAAACAGCACTCCTTTCTGCAAATATTGTACCATAAATCGTACAGTATGGCAATATTAAATATTTTACCCTTGCCGAGTTAAATTTGATATGTTATGATATGTATAGATAAGTTTCTGCTCCCTGTTGTAGGGGCGACCCTGTGGTCGCCCGTTGATTGCCGAACGTGAGCGGCAGTCGCTGTGTGGGAAATCCCTATGTTAAGGAGAACAACTATGAGCTTTAAAAAAGTTATAAAAATAGGTAATATTTCAATCGGCGGCGAAAATCGTGTTGCCGTTCAATCAATGACAAACACGCCTACCTCCGATACAGAGGCAACTGTCTCACAAATCCTGGACTTAGAGAAGGCAGGGTGCGAAATTGTGCGTGTTTCTGTGCCGGATACAGAGAGTGCGAAGGCAATTTCCGTTATAAAAGATAAAATACATATCCCCCTTGTTGCGGATATTCACTTTGACTATCGCCTTGCCTTAGAGGCGATAGACAGAGGGGTTGACAAGGTGCGTATAAATCCGGGCAACATCGGCGGCGAGGAGAATGTAAGGGCGGTAGCACAGGCGGCAAAGGCACATAACGTACCTATCCGTATCG
>JAZLIC010000046.1:0-3889 GCA_045617225.1 Clostridia bacterium | reverse complement strand
AGAAAACATAAATATAAACATTGTGAAAAGATATAAATATGTTTTTAAATAATAAAATTTGTCGAAAAATCTAATAGTATTAGATTTTTCAATAAGTCTTTTAGCTATGAACATTTTTACCTATCCCCGTATAAAAAACGGCTGTCTAAAAACTGAGTGATAGTTTTTAAACAGCCTCTTTCAATCTTAGTTTAAGAAATAAATTCTGACATCTCTGCGTCCAAAGTTAAAGCATTGACTTCTTGAATTAAAGAACAAGTCTACTCGATTACCTTTAATCGCACCACCGCAATCCCCTGCGATTGCATAGCCGTAGACATACTCGCCGTCAACGGACTCGATATACATTTTTGTTCCGTAAGGAATAACACGAGGGTCAACTGCAATGACGCCATATTTTAGCGGCATTCCCGTTGAAGTCATACCTGCCCACGGTCCGTTATCCGCAGGCGAAGCATCATATGCGGTAGCCGTAAAGGTTTGAACCGAGCTGTAATTTGTCGGCTTGTATGCCGGAACAGCACCTAACTCAAACTCGTCACGCGTACCATACTCTACAATCTCGGTTACAGGTTCCGAAAGAGTCAGCTCCCTTACTACGGAACGCAAAACCTCCTCGCCGTCATTATAAACAATTGAATATTCTGTTTCGATAGTACCGAGTCTGCCTTCCTGAACAACTTTGCGTTCACCGGAAGACATCTCCGGATTTTCCTTTTCAATCGTTTCAAATGCAATGCTTTCCTGAACGGTAATGTTTTGAACATCAACCGTAGTAATGGAAATTACATCGCCCTTTTCAACCGTTTCGGTAAGCTTCGGAGCAACAATGTCGTTGTGGTCAACGGTAATCTTTGCTTCAAAAAGTACATCCGATACCATCTTCTTGGTTGTGAAAAAAACTCTCTTTTCGCCAAGATAGTCAATCGTAACGGGGAATGCGCCGTCAATCTTGAAAGACTTTCCCATAATATCTGCCGTACTTAAAGAAACATTTACCTTTTCGCCTGCCCCAAGTACAATACCCTGGTCCAAAAGAACTCTGCCAAAATTTGCAGAAACGGTATTTACATTGTTTGTTGTATCTTCAAAGCTTCTCGGTGCCGCATACGCATATCCGCAGCATGCCGAAACAATAAAAGATACACACAATAAAATTGCCATGCCTTTTCTTAATTCGGCTGACAAGACTTTTTTATCAAAAGTCTCCTTCAGTCTTTTAAGCATCAAATCACCTCAAAAAATTTTTTCAATACAAAATTGGAAATTTTTGGATTTCTCAATCTCACGCTCATTATATAAGGATTTTAAAATTCCGTCAACTTTATATTTTTGAGTTATCCGCATTTAACTTCGCATAAATTTTAGCAAATGCGCAAAACACATACTTTTCTATCGTTTTCTTTTAAATTCTCTCGATTTCTCTTATTTTTATATCAAAAGTAAAAATTTGGAAGATATTTTGGCTATTGTGCTTAATCTTTTTTTCTGCTATACTATTTATGCGAAATATGACACAAAATAATGGGGTTTGCGCATTTTTGTAACACAATTGTAACATTAGCGGCTTTAAATGCGAAATTTGCGAAACGCCTTGCCGCAACGGCGTATCTCTGCAATATGCTCAATAAATCCATTTCTTTTTGTTCATCTTGCACAACGAAAATAAATTTCCTTCGAAAATCGTCAAAGTGTGAACAAAGTGTGAACAAACTTGTCCTATATTTTTGCTTTTCGCATTAATGAAGATATGATAACTTTTAGTATATATATCGAGTCAAGGAGGCAAATATGAACACTGATTTATTAAAAACCGGAGAGCAAATTGACGACCTTCAATGCAAAGGCTTGCGAATTATTCAAAACCCAAATCAGTTCTGCTTCGGAGTTGATGCTGTTCTTCTTACCGAATATGCGGCACAAGGGATAAAAAAAGATGCTCGTGTTTTAGATTTATGCAGCGGAAACGGAATTATTCCCATTCTTTTATCTGCAAAAAGCGAAGCGAAAGAGATAATCGGTCTTGAAATTCAGGAAGATGTTGCAGAAATGGCATCTCGTTCCTTAAAGCTTAATGATTTAGCGCCGAAAGTCCGTATGGTTTGCGGAGATTTAAAGGAAGCAACAGAATATTTTAAACCGAGTTCCTTCAATAATATAACATGCAATCCGCCATACAAAGAATTCAGCGGCGGTCTTAAAAACGCCGATGAGTCAAAGGCTATTGCAAGGCACGAGATTGCCTGCACCTTAGAAGATGTAATCAGGGTATCTGCCACATTGTTAGAGCCGGGCGGCAAGCTTTGTATGGTGCATCGCCCCGAAAGGCTTATTGACATAGTTACCGTTATGCGAAAATACAAGATTGAGCCAAAACGACTTAGATTTATTCATCCATACGCAAGCAAGACGGCAAACCTTATATTATTAGAAGGAACTCGTCAGGGAAAGCCTAAACTTTTTCTTGACCCACCATTATATATATATAATGAAAGAGGAGAATACACGGAGGAGGTAAACCAAATTTATGGCAGGTAAATTATATTTATGTCCGACGCCTATCGGCAATTTGGGGGATATAACCATACGCACCCTTGAAGTTTTAAAATCCGTGGATTTAATCGCCGCAGAGGATACAAGGGTAAGTCTTAAACTTTTAAATCATTTTGAGATAAAGAAGCCTCTCACCAGCTACTACGAGCATAACAAGCGTGAAAAAGGGAGCTATCTTATTGAAAAGCTAAAATCGGGGCTTTCGATAGCTATAATCACCGACGCAGGAATGCCCGGGATTTCCGACCCCGGAGAAGACCTGGTACGCCTCTGTATAGAAAACAATATTGAGGTAGAGGCACTTCCGGGAGCGTCTGCTTTTACAACCGCCCTGGTTGCCTCGGGACTGACAACGGGCAGATTTGCATTTGAAGGCTTTTTATCCGTGAATAAAAAGTCACGCATAAATCATCTGAAAGAAGTAAAGAACGATACAAGAACTTTGATTTTTTATGAAGCGCCGCACAAACTTAAAACCACGCTGAAAGATATGTTTGATGTTTTTGGGGAACGAAAGATTGTCTTGGCACGAGAGCTTACCAAGAAATATGAAGAATATGTACGCACCACTTTTTCCGATGCGCTATTATTATATGAAGAAACTCCGCCAAAAGGTGAGTTTATTATCTTAATTGAAGGCGCAAAAGAGGAAGATATTAAAGAAGAAAGGCTACAATCTCTGCCTACGCCGAAGGAGCTTTTGCTTAGATATGCAAAAGACGGATTGCGCGGAAAAACTCTGACCAATCGTGTAGCAGAGGAGCTTGAGCTTTCCAAAAATGAGGTTTATCAATTATATTTAGAAATAAAAGAGGAAATTCCCCTTGACAACTAACCGGATATGCGTTATAATGATTTGGTTAGTTTGTTTGGACCTTTAGCTCAGTTGGTTAGAGCAACCGGCTCATAACCGGTCGGTCCGGGGTTCGAGTCCCTGAAGGTCCACCAAATAAGCCATCAGATTTTGATAGAAGGTCTGATGGCTTTGCTCTATGTTTAGAACCGCCCCAATTTACAGAGGTGAAAAATTATGCAAAACAAAAAAATTACTTACACAGAAGAGTTATCCGATTATTTTACAAGCAGAGGTTTTTACGTCGTTCGGGATAAGGATTTTGACCGTTATCTTGATGTAATGACCGACAGCTTTCTCAACTATCCGCTGATGAAATATATAACCGATGGATATGACTATGATAAAATCAGACTTTTTCAATGGTCATCCATCAAGGGCATGGATAATAACAGTATAACCATCTCTGAATCAAAGGAAATCAATGGAATACTGTGTTTTTATAGGCCGAATACGGAGCCGAACCCCATGGCGTATGTTAAG
>JAZLIC010000045.1:0-5764 GCA_045617225.1 Clostridia bacterium | reverse complement strand
AAGGTAGAATATTACGAAAGAAAGCTACCGACTACGGAATCGGAGATAGAGAAGTATTTAGGCTCCGGAATTCTTCCGGGAGTAGGCAAGGCAACCGCAAGGCGTATCGTGGAGGCGTGTGGTACGGAAGCGCATGAAGTTATCGAAAAAACGCCCGAAAAGCTTGGCTGCATAAGGGGAATGAATACCGAAAAGATAAACAAGCTCTATAAAAAGTTTGTAGAGCAGATAGGTGTCAGAGAAGTTATAATGCAGTTCCAAAAGTATGCGCTTTCCGCAAGCTTGGCAGTGCGTGCTTATCAGGCGTTTGAAATGAATGCAGTACATATAATAAACGAAAATCCGTACAGATTGTCGGAGGAAGTAGACGGAATAAGCTTTAAAAAGGCAGACGAGATTGCAACAGTGCTTGGCTTCTCCAAAAATGACAAGCTGAGGATTTGTGCAGGACTTAAATATCTTTTGTACCAAATCGGGTATTTAAACGGTCATACATTTTTGCCAAGGCAGACGCTTGCGGCACAAGGCGCACACTATTTAGAGGTTGAGCTTGGTCCAATAGAAGATGCGATTTCACAGCTTTTATTAGATGGCGTACTTGTCCTTGAAAATATGGGCGAGTATGACGGAATATATTTAAAACAGTTTAGCGATGCAGAAAGAGAGGTTGCAGAGCGACTTCTTGAAATGTCACAGATTGTATATGATGTTGACAAAGAAGAACTCAGCAAGCTTATATGTGATGTTGAAGACGAAACAGGGATAAAGCTTGCTGAGGCCCAGCTTGAAGCGGTAGAAAAAGTGTTTGAGAATTCCGCATTGGTAATCACAGGCGGCCCCGGTACAGGAAAAACAACCATAATAAACAGTATAATAAAGATAATGGAGAGAAAGAAAAAGCGTGTTGCACTTTGTGCTCCGACAGGGCGTGCGGCAAAGCGTATGAGCGAGGTATGTAACGCCGAAACAAAAACAATCCACCGCCTTCTTGAAGTACAACCGGGAGTAGACGAGGTGGGAAACCACTTCTTGCGTAACGAAACAAACACCCTTGAATGTGATGTGCTTATAGTTGACGAAATGTCAATGGTTGATATAATGCTTATGAACAGTCTGCTTCATGCTTTGCCGAGAAATGCACGCATTATAATGGTCGGTGACAGTGACCAGTTGCCGTCGGTGGGTGCCGGAAATGTTTTAAGGGATATTATAGACAGCGACACTCTTGCCTGCATAAAGCTGACGGAAATTTTCAGACAGGCAAAGGAAAGTATGATAGTAGTAAATGCGCATAGGATAAATCACGGCGAAATGCCTATGCTGAATGATAAGGATAATGACTTCTTCTTTGTAAATCGCAGCGACCCTGATTCTCTCTGTGATACTATTGTAGATTTGTGTAAAAGGCGATTGCCTTCGTACTATGGTATTGATAGTATAAGGCAGATACAGATACTTACGCCGACAAGAAAATCGGTAGTCGGTGTTCAGTACTTAAATCAAGTCCTGCAAGAAAAGCTCAATCCGCCTTCTGCCGAAAAGCCGGAAAGGGCAACGAGAACATCTGTGTTTAGACTTGGCGATAAAGTTATGCAGATTAAGAATAATTATCAAATCGAGTGGGAGAGCATCGACACTTTTGAAAAGGGAAGCGGCGTCTTTAACGGCGATGTAGGCTTTATAACAAAGATTGACGAGAGAGAACAAAAGGTAGTTGTTACATTTGATGACAAGCGTGTAAAGTACGATTACCTGATGCTTGATGAGCTTGAACTTGCCTATGCGGTAACTGTGCATAAAAGTCAGGGCAGTGAGTTTGAGGCGGTAATAATGCCGATGATGGAAGTGCATAGGCTGCTTATGAGCAGAAACCTTTTATATACAGCCGTTACGAGAGCAAAAAGGCTTGTGGTTTTAGTCGGTGAAGAAGAAATAATAAAGCGTTATGTGAATAATGATAATGTGCAGATGCGCTTTTCGGGACTTAAAAATAAATTGCAGATAGATTAAGGAGAGTATATATGGAGTACTTTGCAGGACCACTTCAGGTCTTAATCGAAGAATTTGAGAAGCTTCCGGGTATAGGAAGCAAGACGGCGCAGAGACTTGCTTTTTATGTGCTTAACAGACCGCAGGAGGACGCAGAAAAATTTGCAAATGCAATACTAAACGCAAAGAAGAAGATTAGATATTGTTCTGTCTGCCAAAACCTGTCCGATAAGGAGGTATGCTCCGTTTGTGCCAATACCGCCCGTGACCATAGCATAATTTGCGTTGTAGAGAGCCCAAGAGATGTCTTGCAGATAGAAAAGACAAACGAATTCAGTGGCGTGTATCATGTACTGCACGGTGCTATATCTCCTATGGATAATATATCGCCTGATGATATCAGTATCAAGGAGCTTATGCTTCGTGTAAATAACGGCGATGTAAAGGAAATAATTATGGCGACAAATCCTAATATTGAGGGCGAAACTACCGCTATGTATATTTCAAAGCTGATAAAGCCGTTCGGAATAAAGGTTACACGCATTGCGCACGGTGTACCTGTGGGCGGTGAACTTGAATATGCAGACGAGGTGACACTCTCTAAAGCACTTCAATGGAGAGTTGAGATATGATACAAAAAAACGAGGTATATCAGGTAGAAATAACAGGTATGACTGATGAAGGCGACGGAGTAGGGCGTATTGACGGACAAGCAATTTTCGTTCCGTATACAATTATGGGCGAGGTTGCGGAAGTCCTTGCGGTAAAAGTGAATAAAAACTATGCCTACGGAAAATTACTTCAGGTTATAAAGCCGTCAATTCACAGGATAAAGGCAGAGTGTCCGTACTTTTACAAGTGCGGCGGTTGTACCCTTTGGCATATGGACTATGAGGCAGAGCTTGAGTTTAAGCAAAACAAAGTTTCGAATTGTTTAAAGCGTATAGGAAAAATAGATGTGCTTGTGTCTGATATAGTAGGTTGTGAAAGTAGGTATAATTATCGCAATAAGGCGCAGTTCCCTATTACACCTGACGGAATAGGCTTTTATAAAAAGCGTAGTCATAATGTTATAGATATGGATAACTGCCTGATTCAAAAGAGGTTTAATGCACCTATAATCAAATGCATAAGAGAGTGGATGGAGGAATTCTCTGTACCTGCTTATGATGAGAAAAGCCATACAGGGATAATGCGTCATATATATACAAGGAGCGGCGAAGAAGGCGTTTTGGTCTGCCTTGTAACTTATAAGGAAAAAGTCCCGAAAATTGATGAGCTTATACAAAGATTAGTTGGACTTGATAAAAATATAGCAGGTATAGTTCAGAATATAAATGACAGAGAAACAAATGTAATATTAGGTGATAAGCAAAAAACTTTGTATGGCAGAGATTATATAAAAGACAGGCTCGGTAATGTTTGTTTTAATATTTCACCAAAATCATTTTATCAGGTAAACCATGACCAAACCGAAAAAATGTATAGTATAGCTAAAGAAATGGCGGATTTAGACGGCAGTGAGGTCGTATGGGATATGTATTGCGGAATAGGAACTATCGGGCAGTTTATGGCGGATAAGGCAAAGCAGATAGTCGGCGTTGAAATTGTGCCGGAGGCTATCGAAAACGCAAATGAAAACGCAAAGGAAAATAAGATAGATAATGCCGTATATTTCTGCGGAAGTGCCGAGAAACTTGCCGGTGAGTTGGTGGAGAAAGGCTTAAAGCCTGATATAGTGCTTCTTGACCCACCGAGAAAGGGCTGTGACGAAGAATTACTTAAAACGGTAGTAGACTGTAAGCCAAAACGGATAGTGTATATCTCGTGTAAACCATCAACTTTGGCACGTGATGCAAAGTATTTAACCGAGCATAAATATAATGTTGAAAAGGTAGTGCCAATAGATCTCTTCCCCGCAACTCCACATGTTGAGACGGTAGTTCTCTTGTCTCTGGCTTAGGTTGAGATTACAGGACTGTTGTCAGAGTGACAAATTTTAATTTATTTTTTATTGGATAATATTATGAATAAGAAAGAATGGATAAAAAGAATAATTGTTATAGTTGCCGGCTCTGTAATAGCGGCATATGGAATTACACTTGCGCTATATGCCGGATTTGGCGGTGCTACCTTGGCAGTATTATGGCAAGGCCTGTCAGCAACTTTTCATATAAGTATTGGAATGGCATCGTTTTTGGTGGCGGTTATAATGATTGGATTTACTCTTTTTTATGATCGTTCACAAATACATATAGGAACAATAATCTATCAAATAGTATATAGTCTTTGTGTGGATGTATTTGCAAAAGTGCATATTTACAGTAATTATTGGTGGATTAATCTGATTATTATGGTGATAGGAATCGTGATATTTGCAGTAGGAACAGGCTTGTATGCTTCAGCATCATTAGGGAGAGGGGCGTATGAGGCGCTGACATTTGCCCTGGCTGAAAAGAATAACCGGCAGGTAAAATCAGTGAGAATTGTATTGGACATTCTTATGGTAGTTTTAGGAATAATATTAGGTGGTAAATTCGGTCTGTGTACTATTATTACGATTTTTATATCCGGACCGATTATTCAATATTCTGCAGAGAAAACGAAAAAAGTATTAAAAATGTAAAGAATAGAAAGGAAGAATTGATATGTTGTCATGCCTGAGTGTGGCACTTGGCGGTGCCGTCGGTTCAGTGATTAGATATTTAATAGGTCTGATTAAGATTGATGAATCCGTCGTATTTCCGTATAAGACATTGCTGATAAATGTTTTAGGCTCATTTTTGATTGGAGCTATTGTCGCTCTTGCGATAAAGAAAGTGGATTTAAGTCCCAATATGGTATTGTTTTTAAAGGTCGGAATATGCGGCGGCTTCACAACATTTTCAACATTTGCTTTGGAAACTTCAAATATGTTACAAAACGGCAGATGGTGCAGTGCCGGAATATATATAATTTTAAGTGTAGTTCTTTCCGTAACTGCCGTATTTGTTGCACAAAAAATAGTATAGTGATTTTGTAAAATTACAGTAAACAAAAAATACTTGAAATTTTTGTTATGCTATGCTCATATAACTTCGACAGTGTAATAAAACAGAAAATCATGTCAGAAAAGTCAGAAACAGCAAAAGTCTGTTAAAAACGTGAGCTTGCTTAAAATGCGATGTTTTGGGCTTTTTGTGTTTAATATCTTATAAAATATTGACAAATATAAACTAATATGATATAACATCTGTGCTTGATAATTGCTTTAAATATCAAAATAAAATACAGGGGTGATGACGCTATGAATAATCGTTTTAGAAAAATTTTGTTTTTATTTGCATCTTTACCCAAGACGCTATATTTTAATTTTAAAACTTTTGGATTAAAAGGGATAAAAATGCCTGTTTTGATTTCATATGATACAGTAATTACCGCTACATTTAAATCTGCAATAGAGTTTTTAATACCTATAAGACCGTTCATTGTGACATTTGGCGATGGCGGCTCGAAAGGCGTTATCGCCAATAAATGTTCGGAAATATACCTTGAGAAAAATTCTAAGTTAATTTTTAAAGGGAAGGCTACATTTGCAAAAGGCTGCTCGATAAGAAATGATGGAACATTGATTATCGGAAGTAATTCAACTTTTAATAAAAATTCTTTTATTTCTTGCTACGACAGAATAGAGATTGGTGATAATTTTAAAGGCGGCTGGAATGTGAGTGTTCGTGATTCAGATGGCCATGCAATGATAAAAAACGGTGAGAAAAGGCCTTTGCATGCTCCTGTT
>JAZLIC010000044.1:0-22558 GCA_045617225.1 Clostridia bacterium | reverse complement strand
GGTGCCGCCGCATCAAAAAAATGAAGTCTGTCATCGTTTATGTACTTACCTATCGCCTGTGTAATTTTCTCCGACGCCAATGGGCCTGCCGCAATTATTGTAGGTGTTTCAAGATTGATTTCATCTACCTCTGCATTTATAATCTCTATATTTTTATGTGCCGAAACCTTCTCGGTCACCAACCTTGAAAACTCATTTCTGTCAACAGCAAGCGCACCGCCGGCAGGAACCTTGGTCAAGTCCGCACACGCCATTATTATTGAATTTAATCTGCGCATTTCTTCCTTTAAAAGTCCGACTGCATTATAAAGTCCATCGGCACGCAGGGAGTTACTGCATACAAGCTCTGCAAAGTTCTCGCTTTTATGGGCAGGCGAATATTTATTCGGCTTCATTTCAAAAAGGCACACCTTAACGCCTCTCTCTGCCGCCTGCCATGCCGCCTCACAACCGGCAAGTCCCGCTCCTATTATATTTAACATACTATTCCTCCAATATTATTAAATGCGGCAAGCGTAATAATCCCACTCGCCGCATTTATATCAGTCATTCTTTGCCTTCTTCTTCGCACTCGGCGTCAAAGTATAGTCGCAATCCTCGTTAAAGCATACATAGCTTACGGGGCCGCGGCGTCGAAACGGTTTTTTCTTCATAATCGTGCCGCCGCACTTCGGGCATTTATCCTTTGTGGGCTCGTCCCAAGAGATAAAGCCGCATTCCTCACCCCTTTCGCAGGTATAGAAAGTTGCCCCTTTCTTAGACTTGCGTGAAATAACTTTTCCTCCGCACTTTGGGCACTCTGCGTCTATCTCGTCAACGATTGCCTTTGTATTTCTGCATTCGGGAAATCCGGGACAAGCTAAGAACTTTCCGAATCTGCCCTGCTTATACACCATCATTTTGCCGCACTTTTCGCAAACTACGTCAGATACCTCGTCCTTTATCTCAATATTGCCAATCTTTTCTTCTGCCTCTTTAAGCGTCTTTTTAAAAGGCTCATAGAATTCACGGATTAAGCCTTTCCATTCCTTGGTGCCGTCTGCTACATCTTCTATCTTATCCTCCATATTGGCAGTGAACTCAATATCTACAATATCCTCAAAATTCTCTTTCATAAGGTCGGTTACGATTATACCAAGTTCTGTGGGATAAAGCGATTTACCGTCACGGGCAACGTATCCCCTTGCGGTAATAGTTGCAATCGTCGGTGCGTAGGTACTCGGTCTGCCTATACCCTCATCTTCCATAGCCTTTACGATTGTAGCCTCCGTATAACGTGCAGGCGGTTGGGTAAAGTGCTGCTCCGGCAATAATTCACTGAGTTTAAGGGGTTGCATAGCGGTAAGCGGCGGAAGCGCCTTTGACTTCTCCTCTGCAACATCACTGCCCTCAACATACAATGTCATAAATCCCGGGAACTTAATCCTTGAACCTGTTGCCTTTGCCATATACTTATCGGTCACAATCTCGGCATTTACAACGTCTAAAATCGCATCTTCCATCTGACTTGCCATAAAGCGGAGCCATATCAGGCGGTAAAGCTTAAAAAGCTCCGGTTTAAGCTTTGCTTTAAGCATCTCCGGTGTATTGGTACAGAAGGTGGGACGGATTGCCTCGTGTGCGTCCTGTGCACTCTTTTTTGCTTTATACACCTTAGGCTTTTGCGGTACAAATTCCTTGCCGTAATTCTCGCCGATAAATGCACGTGCATCATTTTGTGCAATCGTTGCAATTCTGAGCGAGTCTGTACGCATATAAGTTATAAAACCCATTTCGTAAAGCTGTTGTGCCACCGACATGGTACGCCTTGAAGTAAAGTTCAGCTTTCTTGATGCCTCTTGCTGCATTGTGCTTGTAGTAAACGGAGGCGCACTGCGACGCTTTGTTTCCTTCTCGGTTACCGACTTTACTTTATATTCGGAGCCTTCAAGCTCCTTTGCAATCTTTTTGGTATCCGCTTCGTTGCCGAGTGTCATCTTCTTTCCGTCCGCCGTGCCGTGAAAATGTGCAATAAACGGGAGCTTACCCTTCTCATTTGTAAGCTTTAAGTCTATTGACCAATACTCTTTTGCGTCAAAGGAGTCAATTTCTCTTTCCCGGTCTACAATCATACGAGTAACAACAGATTGTACACGCCCTGCACTAAGTCCCTTTTTAACCTTCTTCCACAAAAGCGGACTGATTTTGTAGCCCACTATTCTGTCAAGCACACGCCTTGTTTGTTGTGCGTCAACAAGCCGCATATCTATGGGACGTGCCTCTTTTACCGCTTCTTTTACTGCGTCCTTTGTAACCTCATTAAAAGTTGTTCTGCACTCCGATGCAGGGTCAATATCAAGGAGCTGTGCAAGGTGCCACGATATAGCCTCTCCCTCGCGGTCAGGGTCAGTTGCAAGGTATACTTGCTCTGCCGACTTTGCCTTCTTTTTAAGCTTTGAAATCAAATCCCCTTTGCCGCGGATTGTAATATATTTAGGTTCAAAATCATTATCTATGTCAACACCAAGCTGACTCTTTGGCAAATCACGCAAATGTCCCATCGTAGCTTCTATGGCATAGCTGCTGCCGAGATATTTTTTTATACTTGCTACTTTTGTAGGCGACTCTACTATAACAAGCTTCTTTGGCGTTGTCTTTTTCTCTGCCATCTTAATCCCCCTTTAAACAGAAATGATTTCCTGCTTTCTGCTTCACAACTCCACGCATCTGCAAAAGAAGAAGTGTACTGCTCAGCACAGGCATTGCTATGCCGCATTCCGCAGAAATCACATCAATATGTGCGGTGCCTCCGCACCTTAACAAATATTCCAAAACGATACGCTCGTTACCTTCAAAGCCTTCATAATCCTTTATATCAGGTTTTGGGGTATCGTCTGTACTTGTCTTATTTATTTTATCATCACTTATATAAGCATTACTGCGAATATTTTTAAGGTCCGGATAGTCCCTTATAATTTCATCTCGAATTTTAAGTCCTTTTTCCAATTCCTCTACATAAACATTTACATATTCATCTAAAACATCTTCCGCCGTACGCACCAATTTTGCACCGTTTTGCAACAGATAATTAGGGTACTGCGACAGTGAATTATATGGCGATACAGGTATCGCAAACACATCACGATTTTCCTCAAACGCCGCATTCACCGTATGTATTACTCCTGTGCGCATATTCGCTTCGCCAACCAAAATACCACTACTTAGTCCTGCCATAATACGATTTCGGTCACGATAGAATTCAGGTCTGCCGACAGTTCCGGGCGGTTGCTCCGATATAATCGCTCCGCACTCACAAATTGCGTCGTATATATCTTTGTTACCCTTAGGATATATCACATCTACTCCGCCTGCCAAAACTCCTACGGTCATACCGCCGCCTGTCAAGGCGCCGAGATGTGCCGCCGTGTCCGTTCCCATTGCCATACCGCTTACAATCAATACGCCGGAGCGTGCAAGGTCGGCAGTCAGTTCACGCACAAAAGTTTTGGACTCCGCCGTCGCTTTTCTTGTGCCAACCACACTGATACAAACAAGCTCATCAAACTCCGGCATTTTGCCCTTTACATAAAGGATTTGCGGCGGATAGGAAGTATGCCTGAGTCTTTTCGGATATTCTTCACTATCTATGCTTATTATTCTGATTGACTTTCTTTCGCAGTCGTCAATAATATTTTTCGCCGCATCTTGCGACTTATCCTTTAAATTCTTGGCAGAAAGTCCCAAGCCTTTAATATTCGGAAAGTCATTTCTCTTGTAAATTTCTTCGGCAGTGCCGAAATGCTTTATGCAAATATCAATTTTTCCGGGGTCATGTCCGCAACACGCATTAAGCCACAGACGATACAGCAAATCCTCTTTCATATCTGCTCCCCCTATCTTAAAAAGTATAGCACAATTCCTGCCGCAACTGCGGCATTGAGGGACTCTACCCGGCCGCTCATAGGCAGTTTTAGGCAAAAATCAGATGCCTCTATTACCTCAGGCGATACACCAAACGCCTCACTTCCTATTACAATTGCCCTCTTATCAAGCTTTGGAAGTTCATCGGGAGAAACAGAGTCGTCCGAAAGTGCGGTAGCTATGACAGAAAAGCCGTTTTCTTTGAGCCTGAGCAGAAACTCCGGCTCATCAAATTGCACGACAGGCAGTCTGAAAATTGAGCCCATTGTCGAGCGTACAACCTTTGGATTATACAAGTCCGCACTGCCGCTCCTGATACAAACCATATCCACGCCTGCCGCCTCTGCGGTACGGATAATCGTACCTAAATTTCCCGGCTCCGATACACCGTCTATAACAAGCAGATATTTTGCGTTCTCGGGTACAGCCTGCGTATTCTCGGGCATTCTAAGAACTGCCGCAACACCTTGCGGTGTTTCGGTATTGCACAATGAGTCGAAAAGGTTGTCCCGAAGGACGGTTACTTCCTTTCCGCAATCCTTTATCCAATCCTCCGAAGAAGAACGCTCGGCTACCAAAAGATACTCAATCATATCCTCTGCATACAAAAGTGCTTCCTTTACTATACGCACTCCTTCCGCAAAGTACATATTGTTAAGCAAACGCCCTTTTTTCTTCATAAGGGTTTTTATCATTTTATAGGTTGAGTTTTCACGACTTGTAATATACATCGTTTACAGTCCTATCTTCATCTTTTTTACACTCTTTAAAATCAAATAGTTTATAAATGAGTTTATAGGTATAATATTAAATACAACTTCTTTTATTATTCTTCCGGGAAGAATTCCCACAAGGCCCATTGCACCCACGGTAGGCACAAGTGCGATTGAGCTTAAACATATGTTTACCAAAACGGATACTATCAAATTTGCACCGTAAACACGGATAAAAGTAATCTTCTTTTTATAGAGCATAAGTCCGTATATTAAAGCGGATATGCCTACGCAAAGAGCATATGGCGGCCAATAAGCACCGGTCGGCTTTAAAACCCATTTCAAAAAGTCCTGAACAATACCAACTACACAAGCAGGAACAGGTCCGAAAAGCATAGCGACAATAGGTTGGGTTATAAAAGTAAAGCCAAAACGCATATAGTTTCCCACAGGTATCGAATAGTAGCCCAAAACTATATGTATCGCCATAAGCAATGCACAAATAACTACCGCTTTTGTCTTTGAAAAAGCTTTAAAGACAGAGCCATGAGTCCTAAAACAACTAATAATCAAAAGTGCCAAAAACACAACCGAAACTATGGTTGTACCTACAACCGCTCCGGATATTGCATTTAAAAAATCCGACGCAGACTCCGTAAAACCTAAAAGGAATTCTTTGCTTTGATTAAACGCCGTATCGCAATAATCGCTCAGCGTCTTAAATAATAGATTAAATCCTTCAAAATTCATTAAAAAACCTCCCCTCAAACACGCTATTATTATAAGGGTAATTATGCCCCATAAGGAGGTTTAGCCTCTTTATTATAACAGCGGGATGCGATACCCATACCGCGCACAAAAGTGCTTCGTCCGAAGGACAACTCCCCGTTCCTTCGGCACTGAAACGCATAGGTACCTACTCTGTAATATACAGGAAAAGTTATACTGCCAAAGACAGTATAACTTTTATCGTTAATTATCTAACTTTTTCTACTAATTCCTTAAAAGCATCCGGGTCTGAAATCGCAATCTCAGATAACATCTTTCTGTTGATTTCGATACCGTTCTTTTTAAGTCCGTTCATAAACTTACTGTAACTGATACCGTTCATACGAGCAGCGGCATTGATACGAGCAATCCAGAGCTGTCTGAATTCTCTCTTCTTTGCCTTTCTGTCCCTGTATGCGTAAACAAGCGACTTCATTACCGCTTGGTTAGCTGTCTTGTATAACTTGCTTTTTCCGCCTCTGTAACCCTTTGCAAGCTTAAGTACCTTCTTGTGTCTTGCACGGGTTCTCATAGCGCCTTTTACTCTTGCCATGATAATAGCTCCTTTCTCAAATTAACTTCGCATCTGCCCTATTACTTATAAGGCATCATTTTCTTGATGGTTGCTGCATTAGCAGTTGAAAGATAGCCCATCTTGCGGAGCTTTCTCTTTCTCTTGGTTGTCTTCTTGTTAAGAATGTGGCTTCTGTAAGCCTTACCTCTTTTAACCTTACCGTTTTTTGTTACCCCGAAACGCTTTGCTGCGCCTCTGTGTGTCTTAAGCTTCGGCATTTTTATTTCTCTCCTTCCATATTGAATGATAAAATTAAAGCAAAATTATGCCTTTTTGGGTGTAATTAACATCGCCATATTGCGGCCTTCCATAACTATGCCCTTGTCAACACTGCCGTACTCGGCAACTGAATCCTGAAACTTAATCAGAACATCTTTGCCGATAGCACTGTGAGTAATCTCACGACCGCGAAATCTGACTGACACCTTAACCTTATCACCGCTTGATAAAAACTTTACAGCGGCTTTAAGCTTGGTTTCAAAATCATGATCATCAATGCGCGGACTGAGGCGGACTTCTTTAACGGCTGCCGTCTTTTGATTTTTGCGATTTTCTTTCTCGCGTTTTGCAAGTTCAAACTTGTGCTTGCCGTAGTCCATAATCTTGCACACGGGCGGCTTTGCCTGAGGAGCAATTTTGACTAAATCCAAATTTCTCTCATCAGCCATACGCTGTGCTTCCGCAGAGGAAACAATACCCAATTGGTCACCGTCAGGGCCTACAAGACGCACTTCTTTGTCCTTGATTTCTTCATTGATCATCAATTCTTGCTTAGCGATTAAAAACACCTCCAAAATAAATTGCATTAAAAAATGCGGGCGCATAAGCACTCCGCATACCCAAACCACGCAATCATATCTTGCGTAAATTCTGCCTGAATAAGGTTGCCCTTTTGCTTTTCGGCTAAGGGGAGAAGCGGATTACTTCTGCTTTGCTTGACTATTCTATCACCTTTACTCAACTTTGTCAAGCATTTATTTTAAAAAAATTTTATTTAAAACTGTTGTAAGATTATGATTTATATGGTAAACTATATCTATATTATCAGAAACGGAGTCTTGCGTTATGCAAAAAATTATACCAAAGCCGGATATTCAGGATTTTGAAAGCTTTAACATTATGCTTGAAGAAAACAGCAAAAAGTTCGCTTCTTCAACATTGATAAGTTTTGAAGCTGACAAACAAAATGCAGATATAACCTACAAGCAATTTAAAGAAGATATTGACGCCCTCGGAACTTACCTTTATTCCATAGGCTTCGGCGGCAAAAAACATATTGCATTGATAGGTGAAAACTGTTATAATTGGATTGTAACTTATTTTGCGGTTGTAACAGGCTCAAACATTATCGTTCCGATTGATAAAGAGCTGTCCGATACAGAGCTTGAAAGTCTTATCAGGTCAAGCGACTGCTCTATGGTCATCTGTTCCGAAAAGAACAAGGGCGTCCTCCCTCTTATTGAGGATATGGAAATCCCGCATATACTTTTTGATGAAATTGATGGCGCAATCAAAAGCGGCAAGGAATTGTTGTCAAACGGCGACACATCTTTTAAAGACAATGTAGTTGATATTGAAGATACTTGTGCAATCATCTTTACATCGGGCACAACGGGCGCACCGAAGGGAGTAATGCTCTCTCAGCGCAATTTGATAAGCGATGCTAAATCAAGTCTTGCAAGTCTTCCCATAATTCCGCGTACAATAGCAATCCTGCCCCTTAACCACACATTCGGATTTATGGCAGGCGTTTTGTGTCAGGTATGGATGGGCTATCCGATATATATCAACAACAGTATAAGAAATGTAGCAAAGGATATAAAGAACTTTAAACCGGGCCATATTTCCGTCGTTCCGTTGTTTTTAGAGAATTTCCGCAAGAATATTTGGAAGAACGCAGAAAAGCAGGGCAAAGCGGCTTCACTTAAAATGCTGATAAAAGTAAGCGACGCCATGCGCAAGGTCGGAATTGATTTAAGGCCTAAATTATTTAAAAGCGTTTTGTCCGCATTCGGCGGCAATCTTCGCACCATAGTCAGTGGCGGCGCACCGATGGACGAAAATCTTGTAGGTGAATTTGACGCTTTCGGCATAGAGATAATCAATGGTTACGGTATTACAGAATGTTCACCGATTGTTTCCATAAACAGGCGAAACTCCGGGAAAGAAGGCTCGGTAGGCAAACCCGTTCCGGGCGTTAGTGTAAAGATAAAAAATCCCGACGAGAACGGTGACGGCGAGATTTTGATTAAAGGCGACAATGTTATGCAGGGATATTACAATAACCCATCAGCAACTGCGGAAGCATTTGACAGCGATTGGTTTAACACAGGCGATATAGGTCATCTTGATGATGATAACTACATCTACCTTTCGGGAAGGAAGAAAAACCTTATCATCTTGGGCAATGGAAAGAATGTATCCCCTGAGGAGCTTGAAACCTTAATCGGCAGAGTTGAAGGGGTTGACGAAGTTATAGTATACTCCGAAAACAATCTTATCACCGCTGAGATTTATACTTCCTCTCCCGAAACCAAAGACGCAATCAAAGAAGCAGTAGGCGAGATAAACAAAACAGTTGCTTCATATAAAAAGATAAACAAGATAAAGTTCCGTGCAAATGAGTTTGAAAAAACTTCAACCAGAAAGATTAAGAGAAACTACAATAATTAGGAGGTAAAATGTTATGAAACAGAGAATGATTTGTTCCTTTTTGGCACTTGCTATGCTATGCACCACTATCTTCACAGGTGCGGTTTACGCCGATAAAGAAGACGAGATTGATATAGTTGAAGAAAATGTTGAAGAAGTTGTTGAAGAAAAGACCGGAGAAAAGCTTATTGAAATATTCGTAGACGGTGAAGAATTGACATTTGATGAAGGTCAAACGCCTATGATTTTAAATGACAGAACAATGGTTCCGCTTCGTGCAGTATCAGAGGCACTTAATTCAACCGTTTATTGGCTCCAAGATGACCTTCGCATACAGATAATCAAATATGATAAGGTGCTCAGTATGCAGCTTAATTCGCCGACACTTGAAATATACAGCATTCTAAACGGCGAAGTTAAAATTGCAAAGAGCGTAAGCCTTGAAGCACCGCCTATTCAGGCAGATGAAACACACGGCTACAGAACTTATGTTCCGATACGTGTTATTGCAGAAAACTTTGGTGCAGATGTAAATTGGAATTATGATGAGAATAACAATATGATTATAAATATTATTTCTCACGAGGATAATTCAAACATAAATTCCATTTTTGTATCAGACCTTGCAGTTATGCCTGACAATACATTATTCTCTGTTACGGGAAGAATTATTGTGATAGGAAATCAATACTTCCTTCAGGATATACAAGACGAATTATGCTATATAGAGCTTACACAAATTCCTCAGGTAGCTGATTTTTGGACACAACAGCTTGGCGTGCTCAGCAACAACCCTCACGGACAGTATGTTACTATCACAGGCCTTAAAGGCACAACAGAGGCAGGTTATCCCACAATCCCGCTCAAACGCTCCGTTACGGGAATAAGATTGCTTAAATAATTAAAATAAAAAGCTCTCCGCTTGGAGAGCTTTTTATTTTAATTATTTTTATTATCTATATCTTTCTTTGTGTTGCTTTTTCAAAGTATAAATGATATAATATCTGTAATTATATAAAAATAAACAGATGATGGGAGCAGATTATTTTGGGACTTACAATTTTTACTTCACTTATCTTTATTTTGGGGTTTGGAATACTATACTCCGCAATCAAAACCACCGACAGTAAAATAGTATCTGTGGGCAAAAATAAAAAAAAGGTTGTACATTCAAAAACAGATGTACCGTTCGAGGCCTTTATATTTGTATTCCTGGCGGCGCTTATTTTCCGCCTTATTTTGGCGTATAAAACAAAAGGGCATTCGTTTGATATGTCCTGTTGGTCTGCATGGGGAGCGCACCTGCTTTCCGCAGGTCCTGCCGACTTTTACGGCTTTAATAATCCCGAAGGATATTTCTGCGACTATCCTCCGCTTTACATATATATACTCGGCTTTATAGCAAAGCTTATCAATCTCTTTAAAATCAGCGGCCAAGGCGTACAATTTATGTATAAGCTACCTGCCATTACCTGTGAAATGACTTTGGTTGCCATTCTTTTTAAAGAAGGCTCTGCGTGTATAAACAAAAGGACCGGTTTGATTTTAGGTACACTTATGGCATTTGCTCCCGTATTTATATTTGACAGTGCCGTTTGGGGACAAATTGAATCGCTACTTGCTTTGCTTATGGTTTTATCGCTCCTTCGCCTTTATAACGAAAAATACATAAGCTCTGCGCTTATATTTGTCCTCGCAGTTTTGATAAAGCCGCAAGCGTTATTGATTTCACCCATATATCTGTTTGCATTTTTAAGCACTAAGGATTTTAAGCTTATCGGAAAGGCAATCCTCTTTGGTATTTTGTTATTCTTCGGAATTATTATTCCGTTTTCGCCGGCTTGGAGCGGAAGCGGAAGTTTCCTTGCAAAGCTTGCTTTAAGCTTAAACCCTGTGTGGATTATCGAAAAATATATGACAACTATGGCATCATACAAATATTTTACGGTAAACGCATTTAACTTATACGGGCTCTTTAAGCTTAATTGGTCATCGCTTTCGAATGCAAATGCAGTTTTTACGGGCATTTTAAACTACGGAACTATTATAGGTGCAATTTTATTGTCCCTGTTCTTCTATATCAAAATCCAGAATAAAAGCAGTAAGATTTTCCTTTCTATGTTTATCTTAACCGCTTTCTTATACACATTCGGAATTAAGATGCACGAGAGATACCTCGTACCCTTTATCATCTTCCTTTTAATCGACTTTTTGTTTACAAGGGACAAGAACATTCTTGCAATTTTTGCAGGATTCAGCACCATACTTTACGGAAATATCGCTTATGTACTGCATATGGTCGTAGATAAAAACAATGCCGCTCCTGCGTATGGAGTTGTCTTCTTTATCTCACTTCTTGAAGTTGCCTTATTCTGCGTAAGTATTATATATATCTATCGCAAATATGTAATGAAAAATATCGAGGACACTGCGGAGATTTCTGCTCCGGAAATCCAACCTGTAATAAAGCCTAAAAAAATCAACGATAAAAAGAATACAGAGGAGATAATTGACAGTAAGAAGAATACCAAAATGTGTCGCATAGACTATCTTGCAATGGCAATAATCACCCTTGTATATTCGGTAATCGCATTTATAAACCTTGGCGATATGCACGCTCCGCAAACATTTTATCAGCCTTCGTCAACATCAGAAAGCTTTGTAATTAAATTTGCGGCGCCGCAGACAATAAACAAAGTCACAAGCTATACAGGTATCGGTACCGTCAGCGAAAAGCCCGGACTTTTAATAGAAAGCTCTGAGGACGGCACAAATTGGACAACACTTTCCGCCACTGCTACTTTAAAGGCAGTATTCTCCTGGAATATAGAGAATATCAATCCGACTGCCGCTCAGTATATAAGATGTACACCTACATCAGAGAAGTACAGTCTGTTTGAAATGGCGTTCTGGAACACAGATGGAAAGCGTGTGGAACTTGACAGTATAAAAGGCAGTAATTCAAACGAAGGTTACAAAAATATTATAGATGAGCAGAAGTACGCCGCATCGGTAAACACTTATAAAAACAGTACCTACTTTGATGAGATTTACCATCCGCGTACCGCTTACGAACATCTCCACGGTCTGCCATATTACGAAACCACCCACCCACCTCTCGGAAAACTTATTATGTCGGTCGGTATCGCAATCTTTGGTATGACTCCTTTCGGCTGGCGTGTAGCCGGAACATTGTTTGGCATATTTATGCTTCCCATGCTCTACCTTTTCCTTAAAAAGTTATTTGGCAGAACACGGTACAGTATAATCGGAACCCTTCTTTTTGCTTTTGATTTTATGCACTTTACATTAACCAGAATGGGTACAATTGACTCTTACCCTGTATTCTTCATCATATGTATGTACTACTTTATGTATAACTTCGGTACAAAGGCACTTGAAATGGCACGCAGTGAAACACCGGCGGAAGCCTTTAAGGATAAGAAAAATTTAAGAAAGCTTTATATTTCGCTATTGCTTAGCGGCATATCATTTGGCCTTGGTGCGGCATCTAAGTGGATTTCTCTTTATGCCGGTGCCGGTCTTGCTATTGAATTTTTCGTATTCTTGCGTTTGATTTATAACGACTTGCCGAAAAAGAAACGTGCAAACATCTTTAAGGATTTCGCAGTTAAAGTCTGCGGACTTTGTGCAGTATTCTTTATTGCAATACCTGCGTGCATTTATATTGCGGCATATATTCCGATTGCGGTTGCAGGTCATAACGGAACGCTTTTAAATGCAGTTATTAAAAATCAGTCATATATGTTTGGCTATCACAGTAAACTAACTGCCACTCACCCATATTCTTCAAAATGGTATCAATGGCCGATTGACTACCGTCCTCTTTGGACTTATACAGAGTCCTCTGCGGCACATAAAGAAGGTCAGATTGCAACTATGTCGGTATTCGGAAACCCATTCATCTGGTGGAGCGGCATTGCGGCATTCTTTTATAGCATAATTGTCGGAATAAAGAAGCGCAGCAGACTTATCTTATTCCTTACCATAGGGCTTGCGGCGCAGTATGTACCGTGGATGTTTATAACACGCTCGGTATTTATATATCACTTCTTTGCAAGCACACCGTTTATGATTTTCTTTATAGTATATGCTCTGCGTGATTTGGAAAACAGATTCCCTTGGTTTAAGCACACAAGCCATGTATATGTTGCGTTATGTATACTTTTGTTTGCGCTTTTCTATCCTGTTTTATCCGGAACTGCGGTGGACAAGTCTTATGTTGAAACCTTCTTGCGTTGGTTTAAAACCTGGGTATTTTATTCGTAAAAAGGAGGCAGAATATGCGAGAACTTTGTGTATGCGAAATTACATCTGTAATTAAGGATATGTGTATAGAAGCAAATTGCAAATTAAACACAGATATAAAAAACGCTTTAAAATGCGGACTTGAACGGGAGTCTAATCCTTTGGGGCAGTCCATTTTAAACAACATTTTAAAAAACGCCGAAATTGCAAAAGAAGAAAATATGCCAATCTGCCAGGACACAGGAATGGCAGTGATATTTATTAAGGTTGGACAAGATGTTCACTTAACCGGCGGCAGTTTAAACGATGCAATAAATGAAGGTGTAAGACAAGGCTACAAAGACGGATACCTCCGAAAGTCGGTTGTTTTGGACCCGATACTTAGAGGCAATACAGGCGATAACACACCTGCCGTTATTCATACGGAAATAGTAGATGGCGACAAGGTAGAAATCACTATTGCCCCAAAAGGCTTCGGAAGCGAAAATATGAGTGCGATAAAAATGTTAAAGCCGTCCGAGGGGCGTGAAGGGATTATAGACTTTGTGGTAGATACAGTCAGGTCAGCAGGCGGCAACCCTTGTCCGCCGCTTGTTGTAGGCGTCGGCATAGGCGGCACATTTGAAAAAGCCGCATATCTTGCAAAGTCCGCACTTCTGCGTGATGTGGACAGTAAAAACCCAGACGAGTATTACAGCGAGCTTGAGGACCTGCTTTTAGAGAAGATAAATATGCTTGGCATCGGCCCTCAGGGGTACGGCGGTAGCACTACCGCCCTTGGCGTAAATATCGAAACCTATCCCACGCACATTGCAGGAATGCCCTGTGCAGTCAATATTAACTGTCATGTGACACGCCATTTAACAAGAGTAATTTAACAAATGGCAGATAAGGAGATTTTATGCGCATTTTAATGACAACAATGCAATTAGATATAGGCGGTGCGGAAACGCATATCGTAGAGCTTTCAAAAGAACTTGCACGCCGAGGCGTGGAAGTTTTTGTTGCCTCAAACGGCGGTGCTTACGAAAAGGAACTGACCGATGCCGGTATAAAGCATATTAAAGTTCCCTTCCATACCAAAAACCCTATGGAGATGTATAAGGCATACAAGCTTTTAAAGAATATTATTTTTGATTATGATATTGACATTGTCCACGCACACGCCAGAATACCTGCGTTTTTGTGCGCCCTGCTTCAAAAGCGTTATCACTTCCGCTTTGTAACAACGGCACATTGGGTATTTAATACAAGCTTTCCATACAATATTTTAACCCGTTGGGGCGACCGTTCTTTGGCGGTAAGCGACGATATTAAGCGCTATCTCATTGATAATTACGGCATTGATGATGACAATATCCGTGTTACAATCAACGGTATTGACACCAAAAAGTTTTCAAAGGACACAGATTTTAGTGATATTGCAGAGGAATTTAATCTTGAAGATGACAAGACACGCATTGTCTATGTCAGCCGAATGGACACCGACCGCTCCTTTGCGGCGCATAAACTTTTGGAAATCGCCGAGGAGCTTGATGAGCAGATAGAAAACCTTGAAATCCTGATTGTGGGCGGCGGAAATGACGAGGCTGAAATCAACGCAAAGGCTACTGCGGTCAACTTGGCGGCAGGCAGGCGTATGGTCATCACTACGGGAAACCGCACCGATATAAATAAGCTGGTTGCAAGCGGAAAAATTTTTATCGGCGTGAGCCGTGCCGCTTTGGAAGCAATGGCGGCGGAAAAGCCGTCTGTAATCGCAGGTAACGAAGGCTATATCGGTATCTTTAACGAGGATAAGCTAAATGCCGCCATCAGCACGAACTTCTGTTGCAGAGGCGAGGCGGAAACCACTGCCGAAAAGTTAAAGAATGATATTTTAACATTGCTGAATCTGCCTGATGAGGAGTTAAACGAACTCGGCGAATACTCAAAATCAATCGTTGAGAAGCATTATTCGGTTGAAACAATGGCAGATGACGCAATGCGTATGTATGTATCGTCTATAAATGGCAGTAAGATAAATTCTGTTTCTACGGAAGAATTTTCGGATATCGACAATCTTTTGCTCAATACTCCGTCACCTATGCAATCTGTCAAAACAGATGTAATGATTTCAGGCTACTACGGTTTTCACAATAGTGGTGACGACTGTATTTTAAAGGCAATCATTGACAGTTTAAGAAGTCAGAAGCCGAACATTCAAATAATTGCACTTTCGAACAATCCTGCAGAAACGGAAAGCACTTACAATGTTAAATCCATTCACCGCTTTAACATTCCGTTGATTTTTATAAAACTTTTAAGCACAAAGCTTTTAATCTCCGGCGGCGGCAGTTTGGTACAGGATGTAACCAGCGATAAATCCCTTATATACTACTTGGGGATTATCCGCCTTGCAAAGCTTGCAGGCACAAAGGTTATGCTATATGCAAACGGTATAGGTCCAATCCGCAAAAAGAAAAATTACGGAAAGGTAAGGCGTGCCCTCAAAAATGTAGATGTAATCACACTGCGTGAGGACTCATCGCTGCGTGAACTTAAAGAAATCGGCGTAAACACTTCAAACACCTATGTTACCGCCGACCCTGCATTCAAATTATCAGGCATAGACGAAGAAAGTACAAAAACTATTTTAGAGAAAGTCGGCGCAGGCGACAAAGATTATTTTGTTGTTTCCCTTCGCCCCTGGAAGACAACCGGCAAAACATTTAAGTCGGATTTGGCAACCGTAATTAAATATGTAAAGAACAGGTATAATTCAGAGCCTCTCTATATTCCGATGCAGGGTGCGCGTGATAGGGAAATTTCCGAAACCTTACTCTCTCAAACAGGCGGATATATACTAAATGACATAACCCCAAGCGAAATAATCGGAATTATCGGCAGGGCAAAATTCACCATCGGTATGCGATTGCACGCACTTATATACGCATTTAGTCAAAGTACTCCTGCTATCGGCTTAATCTATGACCCAAAGGTTAAAGCAATGATGGAATATGTGGGACAGCATTATATGCTTCCGGTTGAGAATTTAAACCCACTAACTCTCACACGGTATATTGACGAGATTATGGCAGAGAGGGATACGATTACCGCTTCAATCCGTATAAACAGCGAAACGATTGCCAATAAAGCGGATAAAAATACAATACTTGCCCTTAATCTTTTGAAAAACAACTAAAATTTTGCAAAAGGCAGAAGAAAATCAACTATTTTGGGAAAAATAGTTGATTTTTTAATGAATATATGATAAAATTGTTGTGACAAGAATATTGCATACCAATATAGAATATACTTAAATTATCTACAATTATCACTTAAAGCAAAAAGGGGAATTTGTTTTTATGGAAGTCGTAACACAAGATACTACATCTAAAAAAGTTTGGATTTACCTTGGTATAATTCTTGGCGTAATTATAATCCTGGCAAGTGCATATTGCGTCTATGCGAGCCAATATGACAAGGTATATCCGCACACTTATGTGGGCAGTATTGATTTAAGCGGAAAAGACAGCGACGAATGTATCGCCCTGCTTAAAGATGAATATAAAGAGTCTAAACTTAAAGGCAAGAAAATGCTTCTGTCCTGCAATAAAAGCAGCAGTTCATTCGATATTGACAACCTCTCTCTTACCTTCGGAATAGACGAAACAGTGGCAGAGTTATTAAACGAATCCAACTCCGGCTCGTTTTTTGAGCGTGTTGCAAAGTATACACATTCGTTATTTAATGAAACAAAAAGAAATCCTGTTTTAATTTATGACGAACAAGCCCTACAAGGTGCAATCAATGACCTTGTTTCGGGTTACGAGGTTGAACCTGTTGAGTTCTCTTACCAGATAGATGACAACTTAATCACAATAAACAAACCCCACGCAGGTATAAAGGTAGACCGAAAGCGTGCGACCGAAAAAATTGAAACAGAAATTTGCAATTTCTCATTCAACAGAGTAAATATGAAATTAGAGGAAACAAAGCCTCCGGTTATTGATGTTGACGCATTTTATAAAGAAATCACATCGGAGCCTGTTGATGCGAAATACGAAAAGGGCGAGGACGGCAAAGTAATCGTCATTCCGGAGCGTCGTCAATGCACGGTTGAGCGTTCGGTTATTGCAGACGCAATCAAGCGTATAGAAGCAGGCGAAGAAGTTGTCACCGTCAAAGTTGTGACAAGCCCTGCAAATCTTACAAAAGCCGATTTGGAAGCCAATCTTTACAGTGCAGAGCTCGGCTCGTTCAGTTCATACTTTGGTTCAAGCTCTGCGGCACGTGCATCAAATGTCCGCCTGGCCGCAAGTCGCATAAATGATATTGAGCTTATGCCGGGCGAGATATTCTCATATAATGATGCCGTAGGCGAAAGAACTTCGGCAAACGGTTTTTATACCGCACATGTATATATCGGCAACAAAGTTGAAGAAGGATTAGGCGGCGGCGTATGTCAACCATCATCTACCCTTTATTCTGCGGCTTTGTACGCAAACTTAGAAATTGTGGAACGCACCGCACATTCACTTGCCGTAAGCTATATGCCGGGCGGTATGGACGCAACCGTTTCATACGGCAGTGTTGATTTAAAGCTCAAAAACAGTACTGAATATCCGATAAAGATAGTTGCAATAACAGAGGGCGGAACACTGACCTGTAAAGTCTTAGGCTATAACCCCGAGAACTATTCGGTAAAGATTGAACGCAGCGGCGGCGGTCTTGTTTATACTGTTACAAGAATTGTTTACAAAAACGGTGAAGAAATAAAGCGTGAAAATATGGGAACTACAAAATATGGCGTAGAAGAGAAAGAAGACGAGGAGGAACCGACACCATCACCGTCAACGGAAGCGTCGGAAAATAATTCAGAAAACACCGAGGCTGAGCCATCGAACACAACAGAGGAACCTCAACCGGAAGCCGAGGCACCGGTAGCGGAAGCGACGGCAGTTGAGGCAGAGGTAAACGAGGAATAAAATTTAAAACAAATCTTCAGGGAGCGGTGAAATTCCGTACCGGCGGTAAAGCCCGCGAGCCGTTTTGGCTGACTTGGTGAAATTCCGAGGCCGACAGTTAAAGTCCGGATGAAAGAAGAATATATGAAATTTGATATATTTATTCGCCCTGACATTTGTCAGGGCGATATTTATTATTATGGAAGGCGATATATATGAAAAGCAGTAAATCAAAATATATGGTAAAAATCGGTATGCTCTCGGCAATCGCATTTATTCTGCAATTTTTGGGTAGTATTATCGGCTTTAAGGTCGGTGGCTTTTTGGAGATTGAGCTTTCCGACCTGCCTGCCCTAATCGGCGGTTTTGCATTAGGACCCGTTGCAGGAGTGTTGGTCGAGCTAATCAAAAACCTCCTCCATTCTTTTATGACAACAACAGGCTTTGTCGGTGAGTTTGCAAACTTTATGGTAAACGGAATTTTTGTTTTGACAGCCTCCCTCATCTACATAAAAAATAAGACACGAAAAAGAGCACTTATAGGTATGCTGACCGCAATAGTTATAATGACGCTTTCTGCAACCCTTATAAACCTTTACATTATGCTTCCTATGTATATGCCGACAGCCGACTTTAACACTAAACTCAATTTGGTTTTGACTCTTATAACGCCGTTTAATTTCGTGCGTGGCATTGTTTTGTCACTCCTGACATTCTTTTTATATAAGCGCATACGACCGATTTTGTAATGTGACAGCATAAAAAAAGCAGAGCAACAATATGTTGCTCTGCTTTTTAAATTCATCAAACTACTCCTCAACATACTTAAGGTTAATTACCTTTGTAATAGGTGCAAAGTTATCAATATCCCAGAAGAATGCCTTAACACTGTTAGCATCCATTACATTAGTAAGCTCGAAGTCATACTCTGCTGTACCCGGAACATAGTCAATAACCTGACAACCCTTGAACATATTGCCCTTGTAAGCTGCAACAATAATCTTTGCAGTAGCAGAACCTTCAGCATTGCCGAGATTTACTGTACCGCTCAAGCTTGTGCCGTCTTCAAGAACTCTCTCTACCTTTGTTCCTGCGTAAGCCATAGTTATCGGATATGGATTTGTTGCATCGTCGGCTGTCTTGTTATCGATAATCAAACGTCCTGCCTGCAAATCTTCCTCTGTGAGAGTATAGTCAAGAACAAGCTTTGTCCATTCATTAGCATTCATCTTTGTAACAAGTGAAAGTCTTGAATTCTCCGCCTTTGTGTTGTAACCCGGGTCAGATTCGCTTACCCACGGTCTTGATACAAACATTCTTACATCAACCTGACCCTTCTGGTCACCTGTCGGATGCTTGAAGTCGTCAAGATTGTTTGCAGCGATGTTGTATGCATATATCCAAGATGTAATTCTAATCTTGTCACCTGCCTGGATGTACTGATTACCATAGCAATCTTCTAAAGCGATACCGATAGCACTGCTTCCGTTTGTAGCACCCCAGTGTGCCTGCTCACGGCTTACATTGAGTACATGTGTACCAACAAAGTCTGTCGGCAAGCCAACAGGATTATAGTTAGCGTTTATATTGGTCGGATCGTCAAGACCCCATGAGCCTGAAATCTTAATCATATCTGACCACTTACCAACGCCCCAGAAACCATCTACTGCGGCACCGTTTGCGATAACGCTGAGGTTTACATCCTGACCGTCATAATCTCTTGCCCATGTAATAGTACTTGGAGCTGAGTTAGAACCGGTCGGAGTATAGTCAGTCTGTTTTACATAATCTGTAGTTACTTCTGTCTTAAAGATTTCTTCTGTAGCGTAGCCGCCTGTGTAAGTACCGCTTGCAGGAACTTCGCCCTTTTCGATTCTCTTTACCTTAATCTTTGCAACACCTAAATTCTGCGGATATGGATTGCCGGCAGATGTGTTGTTATCAATCTTGAGCATGGTTGCGCTTGCAGGAAGGTCAGCACCAACTGTATAAGTAAACTCTAACTTTGTCCATGTGTTACCATTCATCTTTGTATAGTATGAATAGTTTGCCTCGCCGCCGTTGTTATTGAAGCTGGTGTCTGTTATGAACATTCTGACATCAAAAGGTGTCTTCTGGTCATCAAGTAATGTTGTCAACTCACCATAGCACTTACCAACTTTATAGCCGTATACCCAAGCAGTAACCTGGATTTTATCGCCAACATTTACCTGGTTACCTGCGTAGAGGTCTGCAAGAGCTACACCGGTCTTTGGAGAACCATCATCGCCGCCCCACTTAACAGTCTTACGACCTACCTGGAAAATCTTGCCGAGTGCAGGCTCGTTTGTAGCGTCATAATTCGGATTAACGTGTGAATCACAGAAGCCCCAACCGCTTGCAGTGTGCGGATTTATAATCTGTGAGTCACCGCTTGCGCTCCATGCCTTTGAACTGTATGAAGCACCGTCTGCATAAACAAATGCGTTAATCTGCTTGCCGTCTACTGTACCAAAGACATCCCATCTGCTCGCCGTTGGTGTAAAAGCAACAGTATCAAATGTGCTGAAGTCTAAATCCAAGAATACGCCCTCTTCCGGAGGGAAGTAAACCTTTTCTACCTTATAAGCACCTAAGTAAAGGTCCTTTGCATAAGGTGTGCCTGTTGTAGGCTGAGCCTGGTCAATACGGAGATTGTTTGCAGCTAAGTCTGAGCTTCCAAGCTCATATTCAAGAGTAAGCTCTTGCCAACTGCCAACTGTGATTGACTTATTGAGTGTAAGCTTAGAAACAGTACCGTTTGTGTTATAACCTGTATCGGAAGCCGACTGCCACGGCTTATATACCATCATTCTTACATTAAACGGTGTTGTCTGGTCGTCAAGTGATTCTTTATCGTGTACACCGTCAAATAAATCCTGTGCATATACCCAAGCAGTAATCTTAACCTTATCGCCGGCTTTTAAAGCATTACCTGCGTAAATCGGACTGATATTGAAACCTGTTTTTGGACTTGCGCAGTCACCGTTCTGCGTTACACCGCCATACTTTGCATCCAATACTCTGGTGCCAACTTCTGTAGGGGCAGAATCGATACCTACGGCGCTGCAAGTGTTGTAACCTGTCCATGTACCCGGCCACCACTTTCCGGAAATTAAGGATGGACCGTCTGCATCAACATCGAGGTTTACAGTTGTGTTATTGAGTGTAGCGTTTGACTTAAATGTGCAAGCATCCTTATAGTCCGTAGCATTTTTTGTAACTGTAAATTCGCTAAGGTCTGTTGATACAAGCGTCTGCCAAGCAGCGCCCTCCGGCAACTCAATTGCCTGTGCTGTGAATGAAATACCCACAAACATTGAAACAAGCATTGCCAGTGCCAATACTAAACTTAAACTTCTTTTCATTTTAAATCCTCCTTTTGATTTAAAATATATTTTAATTTAATTATTTTCTGATTTAATTTCCCTCGGTTTACGGGAACTTGATAACTGTTGCAAGCGGAATAACATCTGTGCCCTTCCAAAGCATAGCCTTTACGGAGAACTTTCCGCTCGGCTGAATGCCGTCCTGCTTAACTGTCATTGAAACTCTGTTATCAACATTTGCCTGAAGCGAGATAACATCGCCAACCTGATATGATACCAAGTGGCCGTCATCATAAATACCTAAAAGGCAACGAGCCTGAGGAACTGCGGTTGCAGAATAAATCTGGAAGTCAAACTTAACACCGTTTGCAAAGCCCTCGGATGAAATATCAGGTGTAACCAAGCCGAACTTGCCCTTTATCATTTCCATATAGCCCGGAACATAGATAGTAGCTTCGCACTGAGTGATGTTTCCGAAAAGTTGTGTTCCGAAAGCAGGGATAAGCTTCTGATAGCTTGAAGATGCGATTGAAACAATGCCCTCCTCTGTATCAAATGTGATGTCGGCAGGGTCAACAAATACTGTATTAAGACCGTCTGTCAACTTGATATACATTTGGTCCTTCTTTGCTTCCCATGATGCGAATTCGGTGCTGTCAAAAACATCGAACTTTAAATCAAGACTGTTCTTATAGTCGTCGTACTGGAAGTTCTGACCTTCAACCAAAGAGAACATATGTGCGTCGGTAACTTTGAAGTATCCAAGCATCTTTGCAGCATCTGCGCCGCCAATGTATGCGGCATAAACGCCATCTTCCATAAATGCACTGAAATCAAAAGCAAATGTAACTTCTTTGCCTTCAACGGACTCCTGCATAACTGTGCCGACATTTCCGGTAGAAATATCTGCCGGAACACCGCCTACTACCGGCACGATTGAAAGTATAGCCTCTGTAACGGTGTCGTCGCTGAATGTAACCTTGACATTGTTGTAAGTAACACGTGAGAATACCGGCAAATCACCATAAGGGGAATCCGATAAAGTAACGGTGCCTCCAAGCGGTGTTGTCCACTCAACATTTGTGATGGTTGCGGTAGCAAAAGCGCTAACACAAGGAATCATAAATACCGTGACAATCATAAGTGCCAAAATTCTTCTCAAACTCTTTCTCATTCTTCTTCCTCTCCTATAATTGATATTTATATAAAAAACACTTCGCAAAAATATGTCGAAAGGGCACAAAATCCTACTATCATATTTAGGATTTTATTATACAATAATTACAAAACAATATCAATGGCTTTTTCAAAATTTTAAGTGTTTTTCAGTATTTTTGTGCAACTTTATTCTGCTTCTAATGTTACATACTATATATTGTTATTCAC
>JAZLIC010000043.1:0-11895 GCA_045617225.1 Clostridia bacterium | reverse complement strand
GTATAAGTATATCCGTTGTCGGTAAGCTTCTGTATGGTTTTTGTAACCTCATTCGAATTGTGAAGGGTGCTTTCCCTGAACCATACATCGTAGTATATACGATACTTTTCGAGGTCCGATTTAAGCGCCGCAATATTCTTCTCCAAAGCATATTCAACAAGTGCTTTTTTGCGTTCACTTTCGTCACAGTTTAAATACTTGTCCCCGTGAATTTCAATAAACGCCTTTGCGTGGTCGGTGATGTCGGCGCCCTGATAACCGTCCTCCGGGAATTCAATAGCATCCTCGCCCTTTAACTGTTGAATATATCTTGCATTTAATGAGTTGCCGAACTTTTCAATCTGGTTGCCTGCGTCATTGATATAAAACTCACGAGTTACATCATAGCCTGCGTATTCAAGAACAGATGCCAAGCAGTCGCCTAATGCACCGCCTCGTGCATTACCCATGTGCATAGGTCCCGTTGGGTTTGCGCTTACAAACTCAACCATAACTTTTTTGCCGCAACCGATATTAACCTTTCCGTAGTCCTCGCCTTCGTTTTCGATAGCTTCCATTGTTTTATAGCGCCAATCGTTGGTAAGGTAGAAGTTTATAAAACCTGCTCCGGCGATTTCCACCTTTGCCACATTCTTATTTTCGGGCAAATGCGAAACAAGCGCCTCGGCAATAGCTCTCGGAGCTTTGCGCATAGGTTTTGCAAGCACCATTGCCACATTACAGGCAAAGTCGCCGTGCTCCTTGTCCTTCGGCACCTCTAAACGAATTATATCGCTTAAAGCAATATCGGCCGCTCTGTCGAGTGTTCCGTCTGAAACTGCGTCTGAATACGCACCTTCTATTGATTTTATAATCCCTGCTCTTACATCTTCTTGAATATTCATTTTTCTCTCCGTTCTATCTTGAAATTTATTTATCAATCACAACGAACTTTTATACATAAAGAGTTCTTTGAAAAATTTATATTATCCCTGTCCAAAAGATAATCAACTTTAAGTGTGCCGCCGCCTTCGTTTAAATCAAAATCAATTTTTGTCGTCTGCACCTCTACCGCTATATTTCCATAAGGCGTAGGATACATACACAGTCGTCGTTCGCCCTCTATGTACTCCATCTTCATACTTGCCTTTCCGTGCCGCATTACCGTCACATTTTTCGGCGCCGCCTTAATGGTAGTCGTGGTATCTGAAAACCCGGTAGCCGGACTTTCGTCATATACAATATAGTACTTTCCGCCACGAAAAGCAAATCTGCCCGTGGTTTCAAGTTCTATTGCATCATTATCACCGTCTGTTTCCAAACAGGTTTTTATAAAAATAACTGCATTATTTTCCATTCCTTCTCCTCAGTACGCTTCAATATCAACCTGTCTGATTTCCTGTTCGGTTATAGGCCTTTCCAGGAAAATTCCGCCAAGTGTCGCAAAACCGTCTACAATATCGCTGACAAAGAATTTTGTTTCGCCGCCCGAAACTTTATCGGACAGCTTCTTGTCCCTTTCAAGAACGCTTTTCGCATAATCGGCAGTTGCCGCACCGGCATCTATAAGGGCAACATCTTTTCCCATAACCTCACCTATCACCTGTTTTAAAAGGGGATAGTGTGTGCAACCCAAGATAAGGGTATCAACTTCTTTTTCTTTAAGCTCTTTTAAATAATCAGAGGCAATAATTCTTGCGACCTCGCCGCTCGAATATCCGTTTTCCACCAAAGGCACAAACATCGGACAAGCTTTTTGATAAACTTCTATCTCTTTATCAAGTGCCTTTATCTGCTCGGCATACTTACCGCTCCTTATCGTTCCGGCAGTACCCAAAACGCCGATTTTCTTATTCTTCGTCATTTTAACCGCTTTTGTTGCCGCAGGCAAAAGAACACCGATTATATCTACATCAAATTCCTCCTGTATAACAGGGAGTGCCGCACTGCTTGCAGTGCCGCAAGCGATTAAGATACACTTTATGTCAAAGGCCTTTAAAAATTTTATGTCCTGTCTTACATATTTTACGATAGTACCTGCACTTCGTGTTCCGTAAGGCACACGTCCCGTATCGCCAAAATAGATTATATCCTCGCCGGGCAGAATTTTCATAATTTCCTTTGCACAGGTAAGTCCCCCAAGACCGGAGTCAAAAATACCTATAGGTCGATTATCCATTTTCCTCCCCCTATTCTTCTTCCATAGCACAGGAAATAAGTCTGTCAATTAAATCAGAATAAGAAAGTCCGCTTGCTCCCCAAAGTTTAGGATACATACTGATGGAGGTAAATCCCGGTATAGTATTTATCTCATTTAGTTTTATGCTTCCGTCCCCTTTGTCCACAAAGAAATCTACTCTCGACAGTCCTCTGCACTCGCAAAGCTTATAAGCAGTCTTTGCGTATTCACGGATTTTATCGGCGGTGTCCTCGTCTAATTCGGCAGGAACAGTCAGCCTTGATGAAGCGTCATTATACTTTGCGTCATAATCATAAAACTCCGCAGTAGGTGTAATCTCACCCAAGGCATATGCACACTCAGGCTCAAAGTTGCCAAGTACTGCACACTCTACTTCTCTTGCAGATACCGCTTCCTCAATCAAAAGCTTATAATCCTCTTTAAATGCAACCTCTATACCTCGCAAAAGTTCTTCTCTGTTTTTAGCCTTACTTATACCGACAGAAGACCCTGCATTTGCCGGCTTGACAAAGCAAGGATAGCCAAGCTTTGATTCTATTTCTTCAATGTTCGGCTTCTGCCCTCTTTTAAGTTCTACCCAATCAGCTTGCGGAATTCCCGCATATTTAAAAAGTATTTTCGCCACACATTTATCCATACAAACCGAGCTTCCTATTACGTGCGGGCCTACATAAGGAATACCTGCAATCTCAAAGAGTCCCTGAATAGTTCCGTCCTCACCGTTCTTTCCGTGCATCACGGGGAATATAACATCGATATGAATCTTAACAATACCGCTATCGGTAAACCTTAAAATTCCGTGGTCGTTGCGGTCAGGCGAAATAAACGCCATATCTAAATTCAGACCGTCAAAGTCCTTGATATTTTCAAGTTCCTCAATCGCACCGTCATAATATAGCCATCTTCCGTCTTTGGTAATATAAATCATATGTATATTGTATTTCTCTTTATTGATATTTTTGAGTACACTTGTCGCAGATACCACCGAAACCTCATGTTCGCTTGACACACCGCCGAAAATAACGCATAAATCTTGCTTATTCATAAAAAACCTCCAAACGCATACTACTATTCATTATATATTGTACTATTATATTAAATGAATTTCAATATGTATATTGATTAAATTTTTGTTAATAATCATTTATATCTTTTATATTTTGGAGGAACAATGGCTAAACATAAGAAAATACTTATCTTTTTAATCCCAATTACACTTATTCTTTCCTTCTATTTATGCGGAACTTCGGCGATGAGCAGAGATATTTCGGACAACGTTCTTCGGCTTCATATCCTTGCCGAAAGTGACAACGACTATGACCAAGCCTTAAAAATAAAGGTGCGTGACAGAATTTTAAGCGATTTCGGGAATCGCTTTGCATCAGTCAAAAGCCGAAAGGAAAGTATATCGCTCGCTGAAGAACTTTTGCCTGAGATAGAGCTTGCAGCAAAAGACGAAATCATAAAACAAGGCTATGATTATTCCGCCAAAGCATCATTGGAAGAAGTTTCATTCCCTACAAAGACCTACGACAATATCACATTGCCTGCCGGAAAGTACCTGGCGGTACGAATTATAATCGGTAGCGGAGAAGGGCATAATTGGTGGTGCGTAATGTATCCACCACTTTGCCTGAGTAGCGAAACAACAGAAAGTGCAAAAGAAGCTCTTAAAGAAAGCCTCACCCCTGAAGAATACGCCTTACTTACCCAAAGTGAGGAATCAATAAAAGTAAAGCTTAAATTCAAAACCGCCGAAGTAATAGGAAATTTATTCAGATAATATCAACGGCAAAAAAAAGAGCGACCTCACGGCCGCTCTTTTTATTACTTTGAAAGCTCTTTTGCAAGTTTTTGGTTTTTAAGCCTTATTTCCGTAAGTTCGCCTTCCGACATTGCATCAAAATAGTTTTCAAGGTAACGCTTTATCTTATCACGCTCTAACGAATTGATGGCAAATTCCAAATCGTTATCACGCTGTTTCTGATTATTAAATATATTCTGCCAATACTGCTCCTGAATATCCTCTGACTCCTCTTGACGATTTTTCCTGTCCTCCCAATAACGCTCAAACGCCTCCTTATCCCGGTCTGTGTTTGAAATTATGGTTTTGTTGGCGTTTTCTATCACTTGATTATTTGCCGACATAGCATTTTTATATTCTAAGTCGTACTGCTTCAAGATATTTTCAAACGTCTTTGCATCACGGTTATACTTGTCAACATATCGTGAATACGCAAGGGACGCAAAATCAGGGATTGCGTCTGTCGCCTTCTTTGCATACTCCTGCTCCGCAAGTGCGCCTGCGGTAACCGCCATAGAGTTTGTATATCCGCCGGTTAAGCCTGCGTAAATCGCCATAGTGTCCTCTGTGACACGTGCGCCTTCTCTTAAATACTTTTCTCTGTACGCCTGATAAACAGGGTCCTCATCAGGGTCATAAGAAAACTCCTTTGTATTTACAAGTCTGTTTGTGAGTTTATCAAGCATCGGCATATACTTTTTATTGTACATATCCAAAATATCCGTGGGCGACTGTGTGCCAAGAGAGGAAGCGTACTCCTCTACGGCGTCCTCTACTACAGAGCTTCTTGCCCACGCTTTGCCATCGTCATCAATGTACAATATATCAATCGGTTTTCCGCCGATTGTAACGACACCGTCACTGTAACCCATCGCATTCGCATCAAGTCCATACTTTCCTGCCGACGTAGTATATGCGTCGGAAACTTTTACAACAGGCTCCTTTGACGACTTATAGAAGTCAGCCACGCTCTGCTTAATTTTGTCAGGCGATGCGTAGGTTATACCGGCATCGGAATCGTAATGGTCAGGCTTCATAAAAGCTTTGCCGTCTAATGTTACGGTACTGCTTTTATCATCAAAGCCGATACTGCTGTTTTTAATACCCATATTATTAAGGGTGGCTCTGATACCTACCATTCCGTTCATCTCAGGCACATCAACTTTTGTACCTATGTTCTTTTCCTTATTATAACTCATTTGTCCTACCTCCTACATACTGAACGACCTCCATATCATGGATAACAACTTCCCCCTTACCATAAAGTCTAATCCTGAAGCTGTCACATTTACGGAATCGTATCGGAACCTTGTGTTCCAAAAAGCCCTCTCCCTTAACGGTTTCGCAAAATTCAAAATCATCATTGTCATAAGCTATATAGACATCAACTTTTGAACCGAATTTCATATTAAGCCTTAAAAATATGTTATATGCACCCTTATGGTTTAGTGTATCCGTTGTAAATCTTTTTGTGATACAACTCCAATAGAAGTCCTCGCCGCCCTCGCCAAAGAGATACATCTTTCCGGCGGTAACCCCATAGAGCTTATCTTCGTATTTTAAGAAATCAACGAACTTTGTACTGTCCTCAATTATCCAGGTTCCGTAAAGAGGATTGTATACCAAAAGTTTTGATACACCGTCCCTAACCTCGCTACAGGCATAATACTTTTTACCATCGGTACCGGCTCTGCAAGCAACAAACCTGTCAGAAATATCATCACTGATAGGATATGGTTCACCGCCGGAGTATCCGCAAAAACCCCCTCCGGATAGGAAATACAGTACACCGCCTACCTCCACGATGCTCCTTCCGTCTACCGTGCCTGTGGTTGTTTGCTTAGGGATTGCAAAATTTTTAGGCGAATCTCCGTATATATGATGAATGTAATTCTGCTTAAACGCCACAACGCTTCCGCGATAGCTCACAATTCCCGTAAAAGGTCCCTCGGTTCCTATCATACAATACCAGCTGTCATCGCTAAGGCCCTTAAAGCAGTTAAAGCTTTGACAGTCACCAAGTTTTGAAGCGTAGATAAAATCACCTTTTGCCGATGTTCCCCAAAGACGATTGTTATGGACACAAACATGGTTCATATCGGGAATATGGGTGCTTATCGTTATATCACCTGCTTCGGTCGTTACCTTTTCAAATGTTGTCAGTTTTCCATATTTGTTATAAAGCCTAAGCTCCAATCGGTCTGCACTTACTATCTCAGCAATGGCAGTTACAATACTTGTTTCCGAAGGGCCCTCGGAGTTTTCGTATGTAACAAAAGTATTATTTTTAGATTTTGTTCTGCATCCGGATATTACAACGCTGTCGCCTACTTTAAATTTACTCGTAAAGTTTGCTCCTGCTTTTTGTATATACGAAGTATAATATCCGGTACTTTCGTCCATCGCAGAATAAAATCTTGCGGCAGATACCAAAAGGCTTTTCTCCATATCCTGAAGGGCAGTATTTACAAGTCCTGTATCAGGGTTGGGAAGGTAAGAGTAGAACACCTTATCCGGGAATATACATATTTTACCGTTAAAGTCCACTATCTCCTTTTGACCGGCGGTAAGGGTCTTGTTTTGGATTTTCGTTCCCTGATAATAAAAGTATCCGTCTGCTACACCTGTAAAACTTGTCAGGTCTGCACCTGTGTATTCGGGAGCACAGATATTTGTAATACCGCTCAGTGACAAAATCTCTTTTCTTGGTTTTCTCGGAGATGCGGCAGGGAAATTGTCATCAGACATATTATAAGTATTTGAAAACTGTGCATCGTCTATCTTTTCCTTGTCACTGTAACCCAAAAACGCAAGATGTCTGCTTATTTTTTCGCCACTTGCTTTAATAGGCGGAAGATACATACGCATTACCCCCTTACCAAAAATTTCTAAAGACCTGCACACCGTTTAAGGGGCGTCTTTGTGCATATTCTCGCCTGCATTCTTCAAACAGGTTGTTGTATTGAGCGGTATGAGCGCTGTAACCCGAGTAATCGTGTTGATAGAGTGCCATTTTAGCCAAAATGTATTCTACATACATATTGTCATAAGGTGCCGGCACCTCTGTTTCCTCATCAATTATTCTGCGCATAACCATAATTGCGCCCGTCTGCGGCTCAAATGCGTCATCGGTTGAGGTTACTCCGTTATCATCTGCCTCCATAACATAAAAACGGTTTGCGTTTTCCCAATCCGGCTCGTCATCCGAGTCCTCCAAAATAACATATTCTATCTCGTCGCCCGGTATAAAAGGGTGTGCCTGAATACTTGCTCGGTTTTCGCTCAAATCAAATTCGCCCGAGATTTCTATATCCCTGATGGGCTTTGCCTTTGTCAGATATACCACGGTAAGCTTTACCGGCTTGTTAAGGTTCATATTAAGACTCCTCTTTTGCGGCAAATATGCAAAAGTCCTGAAGTCAACCTTTCCTAATGGCTTACCGTCTAAAAACACATTTTCAACATCTTCAAAGGCAATATCATCAGGTAAGAAAAGGCCTTCGGCAGTGCTTGCGCTACATTCTATTGTGTCATACACCTTCTTTACCGACCTTCTGAGCGAGCTTGAAACCTCGTTGCACCAACCTAATTTTTCTTCCAGGGTATAAGGATTTGGGCAAAATCCGTCTGCCAAGGCTATTGCCTTCATAATCTTCATGCAAATCCCTACCCTTTCAGGCTGTCCACATATGCCTGCGCATCAAGCTCCTGCTTGTGACTGCGCTCTATCACAAGTGCAACCTTTCGAGGAAGCATTATCTGCACTCCTCTCTGCAAGCGATAGTTTGTGCCGTTTAATGTGACAGTTAAATCATCTTTGTATTTTGCGTTGTCCTTAATCAACATAATCGGTACAGGCTCATCATAGAACTTTTCAAGCTCTGCTACCTGTGATTTTAACTTCTTTTTCTGTGCCATAATAAGCTCCTTTCTTTTTTCTTCTTTTAATTAGGGAATAAGAAAAAATGTTCAGAACGGACAAGCCTAACCCGAAGGCGTACATAGAGTACGCCGAGAGGTGTAGCTTGTTCGTAGCTAAAAGATATCATTGAAAAATCTAATACTATTAGATTTTTCGACAACCTTTTTTGCTTACATTTTCTTTCTTTTAGCGGTCTGGGCTTTTTTTACATTCCCTCTAGTAACTGCATGTTGTTTCTACCCTTACCATAAACTCAGGTGAAAGAATTTCCGCAGTCTGTGTCGCTTTCCAGCCTACCGTGCTTCTCTGGTCAAGAGGGTCGCCTGTACCGGCACTGCCCTTCTGCTTCAAGATGGTTTCAAGGCCGCCGCCCGTGATATTTGTTACACCGTAGGCGTTCTGACCGATAAAGAGTGTTGAATATACATCTCTGCCGTTTGCACCGGCACCTGCGGAATATATAATACTGTCCTCATCTACACTTGCGTCCAAAGTTTCCGCAACCGTAATTGTTGCCGCACCTGCATCACCTGCCGCTGCCGCTGTGATTGAATAATCAAAGCCCTCAATCTGTATACTCTTGCCTACAAGAGCTGTTGCATCATCGGAACTCAATTCTTCCGCAATTGTGATTACCTTTCCGGATACAGAAGCAACAGTAAGTGTCTGCGCATCACCGCTCTCGATTGCGTCCGGGTCTCTCAAATTTTCTGCATGGAAAATCTTTGCTTCCGTAGACTCTACAAAAACAACACCGTGAATTCTGCCGATTGTACCGTTGTACCAATCCTTAGGGTCGACATTCTGCTTTACTTCCTTCCATTCAGGGTCATTTGTCAAGTCGTTTGCAACATCAGGGTGAATAATGGCTACATAGCAACCGTCCTTCATTGGCTGAGCGTTGTTACGCTTTAATGTTGCAACTGCCTTTTTAACCATTGCAACAGACAAGTAGTCGTTATCGCTCGCAGTGCTTGAACCGCCTACCAAAAGACTTCTGTCAGCCTTACCGTTACCATACTGAACATTGGTACCGGCGTTTATCTTCTCACGGATAACAGTATCAAGTGTGCGTCCTGCCTGGTCACCAAGCACATTCTGCGTTTCGCTTATCACTTTGTCTACCGAGGTCAGTGTAAGCATATCGGAAAGTGTTACATAATCACCGTACTGCTCAACAGTCGACTCAACGGTAGAAACATTGATGCGATTACCCTTAGGTGTTACACCTTCGGTAAGAGGCACAAGAGCCTTAGGGAGCGGACTGAACTTTCTGAACTCTATTGTCTTACCGCTGCCTGACGGGATAGGCTTCTTCTGACCGAACTGTGCATGAACAAGCTTTGGTGTTGCAAAGTGTATAAGGGCACGGTCATAGTACGTTTTCATTTCCGGTGTCAAATTGTTACCGGCGTTGTTTGTGGTTGTTGTCTGAGTGTTTAAAATGTTACTCATAAATTACCTCCTGTTTTCTTAAAATGATATTTTTTCGCCGCTCTGTACCCTTGCAAGAATTTCTTCAAGCTCAGCATCGGTTAAATCCTTGGGATTTTTCTTAGCGATTACCGGAGTACTCTTGCCTGCTCCGTTTTCAACAATCCTGCCTTGGCGTGCGGCGATACTTGATGCAGTTTCGGTGCGAAGCTTATTAAAAATTTCCTCTTTGTGCGTTAAAAGATATGCATCTTCAACGGACAAGCCCTTATTCCAAAGGTATTCTGCAAAGGTTTTGTTCTGCATCTCCTTTTCTAAATCAAAATCGGGATTTGCCTGCTTGAACTGCCTGACCTGCATCTCTACCTCGTCAATTCTCTTTTCGATAAAGGCTTTAAGCTCCTCATCCTTAGCAGACGAATTTACGTTTTGTAAACCGTTAGCTTCTGCGGATACTTGGTTCATTGAATTTTTTGTTGTACCAAATCCTAACATTTGTACTGCTCCTTCCTTATTTAGTTTGTAAGCGCTTACTGTGGCGAGTATAATATATAAAGAATGCCAATGCGTGCCACACATGGAATGTTAAAAAAATGCTCAGACCGTCAAAAGACGATGGTCTTTTGACGGTCTGAACATTTTTACCTATTCCATACCAAAAAAGAGGCTTCCCGAAGAAAACCTCTTTTTATAGTAATTATTGATTACGCCGAACGGCTTACTTTTAATATTCTGACTATCGCAGGTGAGAGAATAAGATTTATTCCTATCTCAATCAAGAAGTTTATCCCCACCATACCAAATATGATATAGCTTTCGGCATTTTCAAATCCTGCCGCCAACGCCCACTGAGCCAAAGTGTCCATAAAGAAAAGCTTGCACCCTATAAGAAAGACCCCTGTATTTACCACAGGACAAACAACGGCGGATATTGCAGTACCCAATACAACACTCTTTTTTGAAAACAGGTGGTAGGTGATAGCTGCCAAATATCCGCAGGCAACACCTTTAAGCAGTACGGTGGCAACCGTTCCCCAAAAGTTTACTGCCAAAAACGGAGCCGAATCCTTTGTCAGTACAACCACGCCGAATACAAGTCCCAGCCATGCACCGATTTCACTCCCACAGGTTGCCGCACCGACTACTATCGGAATCAGCACTAATGATATGGAAAACGGTCCAAACTTAATAAAAGAGCCTAAAACCTGCAACAATACCACCAAAGCGGTAAGTATCGCCGCAAGCACCAACTTTTTTGTAGTAAAGTTGTTTTGTGTTTTCATATTTTCCTCCTTGCTGTCGCTCAATAAATGATGCAACGCATAAAACTAATATTTTAACACTTATTTTTTTTGTATATAATATTTAAACCTTTCAAAACCAAATTTTCGTCAAGTGTAATCTCGCTTTTGCAATGCGGAACAATGGCAGAAGCAAGACCGCCTGTTGCATAGACAGGGAGGCTTTCGCCTATCTGTGCGTTCACTCTCTCAATCATTCCGTCAAGCATACTTGCATTGCCGAAAACAACTCCGGAGCGCATACAATCCACAGTATTTTTACCTATTGCCGAACTTGGTGCTTCAAGTCCGATTTGCGGCAGTTGTGCAGTACCGCTTGATAAAGCTTTAAGAGCAATCATAACACCCGGAGCAATCACCGCACCGATAAATGCACCGGATTTATCAACAACCGAAATCTTTGTTGCAGTACCCATATCAATTACCATTGAGGGACTTCCGTATATATTATGTGCCGCAACACAGGCGCAGATAATATCGGCGCCAACAGATGAGGGGTCATCACATTTAATGTTGATGCCCGTTTTAATGCCCGGCTCCACCACCAAAGAGTCTATGCCATATGCAAAATTAACTGCCTTCTTCATAACAGATGTAAGGGGCGGTACAACCGAAGATATAATACAACCGTCAATTTTTGAGCTGTCCGCATTATGAAGGAGTAAGACGCTTTTAAGCTTTGACGCATACTCGTCCCAAGTCTTAGCCGCATTTGTAATAATACGTGCGGTAAAGATAAGCTTGGCCCCATCAAAACCGCCGATTACAGTATTTGTATTTCCGATATCAATCGCAAGTATCATATATGATACATCTTCCCTTCAAAAGATTTTTCTGTATTTTATCACAAATTTTCCATATATACAACCCCAAAAATAAAATTTTTGCCGTTAAAAACGGGCGGTCCCTATGTGACCGCCGTTTCCAAACGCCCTGCCTAAACCTTGCATCCCCGTATAAATGTAGGGAATGGTCTTGACCATTCCGCACATCCAACGCCCTGCCTAAACCTTGCCTCCCCGTATAAATGTAGGGAATGGTCTTGACCATTCCGCACATCCAACGCCTAACTTTAATCTTGCATCCCCTTGAATTTCACGGGGAGGTGGCAAGCGGAACGCTTGACGGAGGGGATTTAGAACGGAATCTTTTTGACAATCCCACAGTCACTTCGTGCCAGCTCCCTTTGCACAATGGAGCCAAGTTTCTGTACGGCTTGCGTGGGATTTCGGGCGGCCACATAGGGACCGCCCCT
>JAZLIC010000042.1:0-12364 GCA_045617225.1 Clostridia bacterium | reverse complement strand
CTTGAAAAAATGGTGCTTGATGAGCTCAAAAGACTTGCAAAAGAATATCTTGATAAGGACGAAGCCGAGCGTTGCATTGAGTTTTGCACCGGACTGAATGAACAAAAGGAAAAAATAAAAAAAGACTTATCCGCCTATAACAAAAAAATTGACGAATACTCAAAAGGGATTCGGGATTGTTATATGGATAAGGTAAAGGGTATCATAACCGAAAATGATTTTACCGCATTTACAAAGGATTTTGTGACACAAAAGGAGCGTTTGGAGCATTTGGTTGCAGACGGCGAAAAGGAGCTTTTAGAACTTGACGAGAAAATCAAAATCGGAGATAATCGCAGGGAAATCGTTGAGAAATATGCAAAGCTTGAAAGTCTGAATCGTGAAATCGTCGAAACCTTAATCGACCATATTGTCGTTTACAAAAGAATACCAAAAACAAGGAATGTACCCATAGAAATTCACTGGAATTTTTGATGTTGTTGTCCTTACGAGGTTGCAGCATGACACCAAATGTTCAACAAAAAAGTCAGTGTTTTCAAGGGATTTCGGGCTTGTTGTTCTTACACGGTTGCAGCAGAGCAAAAGGCACGCGCGGTCTATGATAACATCTTAAGAGTATCGGATAATCCTGATGTAAATGATGTAATAAAATTCTTGCGTCAAAGAGAAATCGTACACTTCCAACGTTTCGGCGAAGCGCTTGACCAACTCCAAAACAAACCGCCCGTGAAATATTACTGCTGTGATATGAACGGTAAATAGGCAATACAGCGTAAATGAACTTACGCATAACGCCCCTGCTCATTGAGTGGGGGCATTATTTTTTCTTGATTATTTCGGCGGAATCTGTTATTATTATTTTCGACTAAGTTATATTTGGGGTTTTAATTATGAAAAATCAAAATTTAAAGGGAAATTTAATACTCTTTCTCACTGCGTTTATTTGGGGGAGTTCGTTTATTGCGCAGAGTAAAGGGGTAGAGCAAATTCCGCCGATGACTTTTAACGGCGTCAGGAGTATTCTTGGGGGACTTGTTCTTCTGCCTGTGATTTATTTTCTTGACAGAGGCAAAGCAAAAAAGGGAATTCCCACTCAGCCGATAGATAAGACGCTCATCAAAGGCGGCGTTATATGCGGCATCTTCTTATGTATTGCCTCCACCTTGCAGACTGCCGGTATGATTTACACAAGTCCGGGAAAGTCAGGATTTATCACCGCTTTATATATGGTTATCATTCCTATTATCAACCTCTTCTTCGGCAAAAAGCCAAATCCGATTATAATTGCATCGGTACTGATAGCCACATTCGGACTCTATCTTATGTGCATTGACACAAGTCTTGTGCTGAACTTCGGTGACCTTCTTACATTTATGTGTGCTTTTGTCTTTGCAGGGCATATACTTGTCATTGACCATTACTCGCCCAAGGTTGATGGCGTAAAGCTCGCCTGTACTCAATTCTTTGTATGCGGAATTATCAATATAATATTGGCGTTTATATTTGAAAAACCTGCCGCAGAGCCGATTATAAGCTGTTGGACATCAATAGGCTACTCGGGCATAATGTCCTGCGGTGTTGCGTACACCTTGCAAATCGTTGGTCAAAAGTATACCGACCCTACCTCTGCTTCCATCATTATGAGTCTTGAATCGGTGTTTGCGACACTTTCGACCGTAGTCCTTGTGGCGTTGGGGTGGAATTTGACAGGCGGCGCAATGACTATGCGTGAGATATTTGGTTGCATACTTATGTTTATTGCAATCATACTTGTGCAGTTACCTGCAAAGAGTCGAAAAATGTCTTGACAATAAAATATTTTTATGATACCATCAAATCAATAACAAATTAAAAAGATAGAGGTGCGGTAATTATCAGTAACAAATCCTTATAAAAAGGTATTTTGGGGTTTGTGAAAGGGATTATCGCCGAAGCACAAGGAATAATACCTGATTTTTTGTGCTGGTGTGCGGCAGAATATGCCCCATACTGTCACTTATTGTGGAGCGCTATCGGGGTTATAAAGTATATAACATGAGAGCGTACTATAATTTGCTCTCATGTTTTTTATTTGTAAAAAAAGAAGGGAATGGGAAAAATGAAATTTTTCACAAAGAAAAATCTGTGTGCAATGCTTCTCTTTATACTTGCAATAACTACAAGTATGATTGCATTCGCCGCAGGCGAAGACGCAGAAGCGACAAGCAACTTCTACGCAACATTCTGGGCGCTTGTACCGCCGCTTGTTGCTATTGCTCTCGCTCTTATCACCAAAGAGGTTTATTCCTCTTTATTCGTAGGTATAGTTTTGGGAGGATTGCTGGCAGCAAACTGGCACCCTGTTGCGGCTCTTGACAACATCTTAAATGATGGTCTTATTGCCGCAGTAACAGGTACTGCCGGAATTTTTATCTTCCTTGTTATTCTCGGCACTTTGGTTGCATTGGTTAACAAGGCCGGTGGCTCTGCCGCTTTCGGAAGATGGGCAGAGACGCACATTCACTCACGTGTTGGTGCAACTTTTGCAACATTTATCCTCGGTATTTTGATTTTCATTGATGACTACTTCAACTGCTTAACCGTAGGCTCGGTTATGCTTCCTGTAACGGACAGTCACAAAATCTCACGTGCGAAGCTTGCGTTTATCATTGACGCTACTGCCGCACCGGTTTGTATGATTGCTCCGATTTCTTCCTGGGCAGCTGCTGTTTCGGAATTCACAAAGGGTACAGGATATTCAGGCATTGAGCTTTTTGTTCGTGCTATTCCTTACAACTTCTACTCACTTTTGATGTTCGTATTTATTATTGCAATTACTCTTATGAAGTTTGATTACGGTCCAATGAGAATTCATGAGTTCAACGCAATGACAAAGGGCGACCTCTTTACAAGCGGTAAGGAAACCGCAGAAAAAGCAGAAGTTACCGACGCAAATCCAAAAGGCAAGGTTATCGACCTTATTTTCCCTGTCCTTGTGTTGGTTGTAATTGCGGTTATCGGTCTTATCTATGTTGGCGGCTTCTTTGCCGGCGATGACTTTATCACCGCTTTCGGTAACACCGATGCGACTGTCGGCTTGCCGTGGGGTGCAATAATTGCATTGCTTATCGCAATTATTTACTTAATCGCAAGACGTGTTGTAACCTTTAAAGAAGCAATGGAATGTATCCCGAAAGGCTTTAATGCAATGGTTCCGGCTATACTTATTCTTACATTTGCAACAGCTCTTAAGAATATGACAGGCTTGCTCGGCGCTGCAAATTATGTTGAAATGCTTATGGATTCTGCGGCTGCAGGTCTTGCAAACTTCTTGCCGGCTATCATCTTCCTGGTAGCTTGCGTGCTTGCATTCTCAACAGGTACATCCTGGGGTACGTTTGGTATTCTGATACCTATTGTTACTGCAATCTTTGACCCAACAAGCGAGCTTTTGATAATCGGTGTTTCCGCTTGTCTTGCCGGTGCGGTTTGCGGTGACCACTGCTCACCTATCTCCGATACAACTATTATGTCATCTGCAGGAAGCCAATCAAATCACATCAACCACGTTTCAACTCAGCTTCCGTATGCAATAACAGTTGCGGCAATCTCCTTTGTTGTATACCTTATTGCGGCATTTGTTCAAAGTGCGTACATCTTACTCCCGATTGGTATTGTTTTGACAATTGGTACATTATTTGTTATCAAAGCGATTACAAACAAAAAGCCAATTCAGTAATAAATGAAATGTTAAAAGCAGTTTGAGGCTATCGGCTTCAAACTGCTTTTTTGTATGTGAAAAACAAATTTTTTGAATAATACGCCCAAAGCCCTGTTTCGGTCTGCCGCTCCCGACCGCAATGTGAAAATTTTTTCATAATTTTTCAAAAAAGTTTGATAAATTCTTGACAAACTTTAAAAACTTTGATAAAATATTAACAAAGTTTAAAGCGTGTAATATTTACAAATTATATGATGAATAATACACATAATATAATAAGGAGGCGTCAAGAAATGAAAGAATACAAAATTATCGACAGTGTCGAAACTTTGGGCGAGAGCTTTATAAGAGTCAGAGCAGCACAGGAAAAGTTTGCGACCTACACACAAGAGCAGGTTGACAAGATTTTCTTAGCCGCCGCTTCTGCCGCAAATAAGGCAAGAATTCCCCTTGCAAAGATGGCGGTTGAAGAAACCGGAATGGGAGTTATTGAAGATAAAGTTATCAAAAACAATTATGCTTCCGAGCATATTTACAACGCTTATAAGAACACAAAGACTTGCGGAATTATCGAGGAGGACACCGCTTACGGAACAATGAAGATTGCGGAGCCTATCGGTGTTATTGCGGCGGTTATTCCCACCACAAACCCTACCTCTACCGCTATTTTCAAGTGTTTGCTTGCACTTAAAACACGAAACGCAATCATTATCAGTCCACACCCGAGAGCGAAGAATTCAACCATTGCCGCCGCAAAGTTGGTTCTTGAAGCGGCGGTTAAGGCAGGTGCGCCGGAAAATATTATAGATTGGATTGATATGCCTTCTCTTGATATGACAAACTTTGTTATGAAGGAAGCCGATATAATATTGGCTACCGGCGGTCCCGGTATGGTAAGGGCGGCATATTCAAGCGGAAAGCCTGCTATTGGTGTCGGCGCAGGTAACACGCCTGCTATAATTGACGATACCGCAGATATTTTAAAGGCGGTAAATTCTATCATACATTCTAAAACCTTTGACAATGGTATGATTTGTGCATCGGAGCAATCGGTAATTGTCCTTAAAGATGTTTATGATACCGTTAAAGCAGAATTTGCAAACAGGGGTTGTTATTTCTTAAAGCCTGACGAAATTGATAAGGTCAGAAAAACGATTATTATAAACGGAGCGCTCAACGCCAAAATCGTCGGTCAGTCCGCCGCAAAAATCGCAGAGCTTTCGAGCGTAGCCGTACCGGAGAACACAAAGATTTTAATCGGTGAAGTTGAAAGCGTGGAATTAAGTGAGGAATTCGCACACGAAAAGCTATCGCCTGTGCTTGCTATGTACAAGGCAAAAAGCTTTGAAGATGCACTAAAAAAGGCAGAACGTTTAATCGCCGACGGTGGTTTTGGACATACCTCCTCCATCTACTTAAACGAGGTAACGGAAAGGGAAAAGCTTAAAAAGTTTGCCGCAAGAATGAAGACCTGTCGTATCCTTGTGAACACTCCTTCTTCTCACGGAGGTATAGGTGACCTGTATAACTTTAACCTTGCGCCGTCGCTAACCCTCGGTTGTGGTTCGTGGGGCGGAAACTCCGTATCCGAAAATGTTGGTGTTAAGCACCTTTTAAACATCAAAACAGTTGCAGAAAGAAGGGAAAATATGCTTTGGTTCAGAGCGCCTGAAAAGGTATATATCAAGAAAGGTTGCTTGCCTGTTGCACTTGACGAGCTTAAAGAGGTTATGGGTAAAAAGAGAGTGTTTATCGTAACGGATAACTTCCTGTACGAAAACGGTTATACCAAAGCGATTACCGATAAGCTTGATAAAATCGGTATTACACATACTACATTCTTTGATGTTCAGCCTGACCCAACACTTAAAAATGCCAAAAACGGTGCTATGCAAATGGCTTCATTTAAGCCTGATGCGATTATCGCCCTCGGGGGAGGCTCGGCAATGGATGCCGCAAAGATTATGTGGGTTCTGTATGAACACCCGGAAGCTGACTTTATGGATATGGCAATGCGCTTTATTGATATCAGGAAGCGTGTTTACACCTTCCCTAAGATGGGTGAGAAGGCATACTTTATCGCTATTCCCACCTCTGCCGGTACAGGCTCTGAGGTGACACCGTTCGCAGTTATTACCGATGAAGAAACGGGGATTAAATATCCTCTTGCGGATTATCAGTTACTTCCGAATATGGCGATTATTGATACAGACCTCCATATGTCTGCGCCAAAGGGATTAACCGCCGCTTCGGGAATTGATGCGGTAACCCACGCACTTGAAGCATATGCGTCTGTAATGGCAACAGATTATACGGACGCTTTGGCACTTAAAGCGCTTAAAACTATTTTTGAATATCTGCCGAGAGCATACGAAAACGGGCAGACGGACATTGAAGCCCGCGAAAAGATGGCAAATGCCGCAACTATGTCAGGTATGGCATTTGCAAACGCATTTCTCGGTGTTTGCCACTCAATGGCGCACAAGCTCGGCGCATTCCACCACCTGCCGCACGGCACAGCAAACGCACTGTTGATTGAGGAAGTTTTGAGATTTAACGCATCGGAAGCACCGGTTAAGATGGGCAGTTTTTCTCAGTACACTCATCCGCACACTCTTTCACGCTATGCGGAAATTGCAGATTATCTTGGCGTTAAGGGCAAGAATGACAGTGAAAAGCTTGAAGGACTTATCAAGATGATAAATGAGCTTAAAGAGGTGGTTGGAATCAAAAAGACAATCAAGGATTATGATATAGATGAAAAAGAATTCCTTGATAACCTTGATGAAATGACGGAGCAGGCGTTTGACGACCAATGCACGGGTGCCAACCCTCGTTATCCGCTTATGAGTGAAATAAAGCAGATGTATTTAAACGCATACTACGGCAAGCATTTTGAAGAAAAGGCTATGCCGACCGCAAAGGATATTTAAGGAGGATAAAACTATGAACTTTGATAATGTTATTGCAGTAAGAAATAAAAAGACAGTCTATCGTGACGGCGACAGATGTATTAAAGTTTTCAATGAAGAATACTCCAAAGCGGATATTTTGAATGAAGCCTTAAATCAGGCAAGGATTGAGGAAACAGGGCTCAATATCCCTAAAATTCTTGAAATAAGTATGATTGACGGGAAGTGGGCAATTGTATCCGAATTCATCGCAGGCAAGACTTTGGCGGAGCTTATCGAAGAAGAACCGCAAAACAAGGATAAATACCTTGAACTTCTTGTTGACATACAACTTGATATTCATTCAAGGAAGGCTCCGCTTTTGAATAAATTAAAAGACAAAATGAACCGTAAAATCAGCGAAAGTGACCTTGACGCAACAACACGGTATGAGCTCCACACACGCCTTGAAGGTATGCCGAAACATAACAAGGTTTGCCACGGCGATTTTAACCCATCGAACATTATTATTACGGAAAACGGTACGCCGTACATTTTGGATTGGGCACACGCAACGCAAGGCAATGCCTCGGCAGATGCGGCAAGAACATACCTCCTTTTCTGCCTTAACGGCGATGAGGCAGGCGCAAAAAAATACCTTGACCTATTCTGCAAAAAAAGCAATACCGCAAGGCAATATGTTCAAAAATGGATGCCCATTGTTGCCGCTTCGCAATCCGTAAAGGGTAACGCCAAAGAGCGTGAATTCTTATTATCCTGGGTAGATGTGGTTGAATACGAATAAGCATTAAATACAAAAATCGGGCGGCCTTATACGGTCGCCCGAAAACAAAACACCGATTTTATACTATCTCGCCGCATTTGAGCTTGACAAAATCTACAATAAGCTTGGCGGTGTTTTCTATTCCCACCGCAGTACTGTCAACAGACAAATGATAATTCGAGGCATCGCCCCAAACATTATTTGTGTAGAAGTTATAGTAACTCTTACGTTTCTTGTCACGCTTGGCTATCATATCAATAGCTTCCTGACGCTCCTTATCATATAAATCCATAATACGATTTATTCTGAACTCTTTATTTGCGTGAACAAAGATATTTACAACATTATCGTAATCACGAAGCACATAGTCGCTGCATCTTCCAACGATAACCGACGATTCCTTCTCAACTATATTTTTGATAGTCTTTGATTGTATCAAAAAAACATTATCCGGAGTAAACATATCATTGTAATTATTATACGTATTATGTCCCGTTTGCAGTCCCATCACCAATGAATAGAGAAAACTGTTGGTAGGCTGTTCGTCCATACTTTCAAGCATCTTTTCCGACAGGCCGCTCTCCCGTGCCGCTACCGAAAGTAAATCTTTATCATAGTAGCTGATATTCAGCATTTCTGCTACCTTTCTGCCGATAGTATGGCCGCCGCTTCCGAATTGCCTTCCTATTGTAATTGTTGTATGCTTACTCATTACATCACCCTCTTTAAAATATTAGCTATTATATTTTATCATATTATACCAAAAATATAAAGAGCTTTTCTAAAATTCCTCCATTTAGCATATACAAAAAATTACTCTATACAATCACCATATTGAACAAAATATCAAAAAAGGCTTGACATAGGGTTGATTTTATATTATACTATTTTAGTTGTAAATTAAGATTTACAAAATTTCCTTACTTTGCACTGAAAGTGCAAGGTCAAAGTCCAGAAGGAGGTGACTTGTAATGGCAGAACACATCAATCAGTACGAAACAATTTTCATCATTGATCCGACAAAAACTGAGGAAGAAATTTCCGCTTTGATTGAAAAGTTTAAGTCATTAATCGAAAAGAATGGTGAATTGGAAAGCGTCGACGAATGGGGAAAACGCAGACTTGCTTACCAGATTAACGATTTAAGCGAGGGCTATTATGTTTTGATTAACTTTAAATCAAGCCCTGATTTTCCGACCGAGCTTGAGCGTGTTTACGGTATCACAGATGGCATTATCCGCGATATAGTAATCAGACGCGAGGAGGACTAATTATGATTAACAAAGCAATCTTAATGGGCAGACTCACAAGGGACCCGGAGCTTCGTCACACGGGTACAGGTACTCCTGTTTGCAGCTTTACCATTGCCATTGACAATGGTTATGGCGAGAACAGGCAAACCGACTTCATTAACTGCGTTGCTTGGAATAAGACTGCTGAATTTGTCAGCAATTACTTCCAAAAAGGCAAAATGATTATCGTAATCGGTCGTATACAGACCAGGACTTGGGAAGGTCAGGACGGTAAGAAGAACTATGCGACAGAGGTTATCGCAAGCGAGGTTAGCTTCGGCGAGAGCAAACGGTCTCAAGACGGTTCTTCAAACGGAGGATATGCTCCGCAAGGCAATGCGCCGATGTCTGCACCCGTGCCGACACCGTCTATGCCCGAAAGTATTGAAGGCGATGATTTTACACCGCTTTTAGACACAGATGACGACCTTCCGTTCTAAAATTTAAAAGTTAGGAGTGAATATAATGGCTGAAAGAGAAAAGAATGACAGACCGCAACACAGACGCCCTAAGAGAAAGGTTTGTGCTTTCTGCGTTGATAAGGTAGACCACATCGATTATAAAGATGTTGCTAAACTCAGAAGATATGTAACAGAGAGAGCTAAAATCGTTCCGAGAAGATTTAGCGGTTGTTGCGCAAAGCATCAAAGACAGTTGACTGTTGCAATTAAGCGTGCACGTCAGATTGCGTTGATGCCTTATACATCAGACTAAGATAAATAAAAAAGGATTGCAAAAGCAATCCTTTTTTTATTTATCTTTTATATGCAATATCCTTGATTACTTCGCCGGCAATAATAAGTCCCGCAATAGACGGCACAAAAGCAATACTTCCGGGGGATTTCTTGCGATTTCCGTCCTCTTTCTCATCGCCGAGCGGCTTTATCGGTTCTTCTTTTGAATATACTACCTTTAAAGAATTTATATTGCGTGCTTTAAGTTCTTTGCGCATAACTCTTGCCAGAGGGCATACCGAAGTTTCATAAATATCCGCAACTTCAAACTTTGTTGGGTCAAGCTTATTTCCCGCGCCCATACAACTTATTACAGGCACGCCTGCTTTTTTTGCGGACTCAATCAATATCAGCTTTGATGTGACCGTATCAATGGCATCAACTACATATGAAAACCTTGAAAAATCAATCATATCCGCATTATCCGCTTCAAAAAACATTTGATTTGCCTCTACCGAAATATCAGGGTCAATAGAATGAATCCGCTCCTTTGCCGCCTCAACCTTCGGCAAGCCGACGGTTGTTTTAAGAGCAATAAGCTGACGGTTTATATTTGTTTCGTCAACGACGTCACCGTCAAACAGTGCAAGACTGCCGACACCCGAGCGTGCAAGAGCCTCTACCGTATAAGAGCCGACGCCGCCGATACCAAAGACCGCAACATTTGCATTTTGCAGACGCTTCATTTGGGCGTCGCCAAGTAATCTTCTTGTTCTTTCATACTGATTTCTCATAAGTTTAAAAACGCTTTCTCACTTTCATACTTTTTATCTCTGCCCATTAAGTGCTTTACTGCATCAGGTGCAGACATACCTTCAAAAAGGACACGATATGCCTCGTTTACAATAGGCATCTCAACGCCCATTTTATCCGCAAGCATTTTAGCGGCGTGACAGGTTTTTACGCCCTCTACCACCATATTTACTTCCTTTTGTGCCTCATCTACGCTCTTTCCTTGTCCTATTAAAATTCCGGCACGGCGGTTTCTTGAATGCATACTCGTACAGGTTACTATAAGGTCACCTACACCCGAGAGGCCATTAAATGTTTCTGCCTTTGCACCCATTTTAACTCCAAGCCTTGATATTTCCACTATTCCCCTTGTCATAAGTGCCGCCTTTGTATTGTCGCCAAGTCCCATTCCGTCCGAAATACCTGCGCAAAGGGCAATAACATTTTTAAGAGAACCGCCAAGCTCTACGCCCAGAATATCGGAATTTGTATATACCCTGAATGTAGGCGTCATCATTATATCCTGAATATACCTTGCGACATCATCTTTTTCAGTAGCGACAACATTGGTGGTCGGTATGCCTCTTGACACCTCCTCAGCATGGCTGGGGCCTGACATAACCGCGATTTCACAATTCGGAAGTTCTTCTTTTAATACCTGTGACAGGGTGTAGAGAGTATCCTCCTCCAACCCCTTTGAAATATTTAAAATAAGTTGTCCGTCTTTTACATACCTGGATAGATTGCGTGCGGTACTTCGCATTGCGTGAGAAGGTGTGGCGGTTATTATACAATCCGCATCGACACAATCTTTCAGTTCGCTTGTAAATACCACGCTTTCCGGGATTTTTACACCGGGAAGAAACGGTATATTCTCGCCGTTTGTTTTAAGCGCCTCGCTCTCCTCTTTAAAGTACGACCAAAGTGTAACCTTATGCCCGTTTTTCGCAAGCATAATTGCAACCGCAGTACCCCAACTTCCCGAGCCTATAATACTTATCTTTGCCATACTTATCCCTCCTTCTTTACGCCTAATTTACTCTCTGTTCCGCTTATCAGTCTTGCTATATTGGCACGGTGCATAAAAATCGCAAGTGCCGCCAAAACACAAATAAACACTACATAAGGCAGGTCGCCACGTCTAAACACAAATGCCAGGATAACACCTATACATGCGCCTGACATACTCCCAACCGAAACATATCTTGTGATTGCGATAATCAATATACCACTAAGAGCGGCAACAAGTCCGAGGACAGGGTCCGCAAACAAAAGCGCCACCATAGAAACAATCACGCCCTTGCCGCCGTGAAATTTAAAGTATAGCGGAAAATTATGTCCCAAAACAGCACCAAATCCCGCAATATATACAGGAAGCTTTCCAAAGTCATCAAGTCCTATAGCCACAGAAATCAGCATTGCAATAAGTATAGCCAGGACCGCCTTTAAGCAGTCACCCAATGTCACAATCACTGCCGCCTTTTTTCCAAAGACACGCAGGGTATTTGTTGCACCGGCATTGCCGCTTCCTTGTGTGCGGATATCTATGTCCGAAGTGAGCTTTCCGAAAATGATAGATGTACTGATACTTCCCATAAGATATGAAATTATAAGAATAATTAAGAGCCATAAATACTTCATACTCACACCACCTTAATTCTTATTATTTTTCTCACGTATTAAAAAGCGTATCGGTGAGCCTTCAAAGCCGAACTTTGCACGAAGCTGATTTTCAAGGTAACGCACATATGAATAATGGGCAAGAAGTGCATTATTTACAAACAGAACAAAGGTCGGCGGTGCGGCCGACACCTGTGTGCAATAATATATTTTAAGACGTTTACCCTTATCCGAGGGCGGTTGAACCATTGCGATAGCTTCGTTTATAACATCGTTTAAAACGCCTGTTGAAATTCGCTTATTATTCTCATTATATACCGTAAGTATCTGCTCAAAAAGCTTGTTTACTCTATGCCCTGTTGTAGCAGAAATAAATTCCGACGGAGCATACATCATAAAGTTAAACTGTTCCTTAACCCTGTCACGAAACGCCTTCATTGTATTGGTTTCCTTTTCCACCAAGTCCCACTTGTTTACAACAATAATACTTGCCTTGCCTGCCTCGTGAACATATCCTGCAATTTTGGTATCCTGCTCGGTAATCCCCTCTGATGCGTCCACCAAAATAAGGCACACATCTGCACGGTCAACTGCGGCAAGCGCCCTTACCA
>JAZLIC010000041.1:0-7025 GCA_045617225.1 Clostridia bacterium | reverse complement strand
ATCGTTTTCCGGGATTTTGAAGAAGTAGTCCCTTGCCTGCACAGATGCAATAGGATATGAAATATCGGTGCCGTTCATCACAGGAACTGGAGCTTTGTCAAATATATATTTACCGTCAATATATTCACTTACAAACGCCTCGGAAGCCGGCACAAAGACACGGGATTTTTCCGTTTCCGGCACTGCAATGTTTGACCACCAATACATATGCTTTTCTTCGTCAGATGTGTTTTCGATTTTTGGATTTATATAAAGAACTTTTGAATTTTCCGGAAGCCATACACTTATACTGTAAACAATGCCGCGGATACGCTCGTACTCATACAGGCGCAAAACGTCGCCTTCGTCGCACTTATCAACCGCACACCACATAGGAGAGCAAGTTATCGGTGAATGGCCTCTTACGCCGACATTAAACTCCACGCCGCCGCTGAACCACGCATTCCGAAGTGCAAGATTTCCCGGTTGAAAAACAGGGTTTACATATAAAAGCTCCCGCTCCTTCTCCTTATCATAAATCGACCATAATCTGCCGCCAAGCTCCGGCAAGAATATCGCCTTTATAAAATCATTTTCCACTACTGCAGCACGGAAGGTACGCTCTTTTTTATCACGGTTGTATCCGTCCTGAAGCTTATATGGGATTATTGTAGAAATCATACCCCTTCCCACATTGCGTCTTTCTTCCTCACTGACATTTTCGCTGACTTCAAACTTTGAAGTAACATAGCTCATGTTTTTTATGTCCGGCATTGGGTTTTCCTCTCCCAAAGACGCCGCCGGCATAATGTAGTCCTCAAATTTTACCATTTAAATTACCCCCTGAAATTTATTTAAAATTTATTTTTTCAACTATTATTTTTTATCTTATGGTAAATGCAAATTTTATCTTTCTTTCTCTAAGTTGATACTTTTCCAAAAGGACAGGTCCGCAACTGTTAGAGCCTATACCTGAATTTTTGTAATCAACTCTTACATTGGTATATCCGTTCTTTTTAACTTCATTTATGTGCATTGCTTTTTCCAAATCGAGCGATGTATATTCGCTCACGCTCATATCAAAGCCGCCACTTGATACAAACTCTATACCGCTTCCCATTTTAAGGAGCTTGGTATTATAATGATTTCCGTGCTCCTGCGGCACTACATATTCTGTGTACTCGGCATTTGCACTGCTTTTATACATTCCCATCTTTGTATGGTAGTGCATATCACGATAGCTCTCGCCATCACCAAAGCCAAAGTATGTAAATGTATCATTGCTTTTCTTTAATGCAAACTCAAACCCAAGACGCGGCAGATAGAACTCCTCGTGCTTGTTTAAAACCTCAGCATCTAATTCGACCTTAATCTCGCCGTTATCGAAGAACTCATACTTGATTTGATAATTTAAGAACGGTACTCTTGCAATACCGGCAAGAGAGCCGACTGCCGTAACCGTATTTTTATCCACCGAACAATCGTAAACCTTGGAGAATAAACGGTTTAAGTTCATCGCCCAAACATTATCCTCATACAAGTTCCATCTTCTCTTTACAATTCTGTCATTATCGGTCGGCGCTCTGTGCACGGTAAGCTTTACCCTATCGGCAAGTATTTCCTCTCCGTCCTTTTCAAAGCTTACAAGCTCGCCGTACAAGCGACTGATTTTATACTTAAAGCCGTCGCCCTCTGCAAAGATATATTCGCCGTCTTCTTTTAAAGTAAGTGGCTTTGCATCTGTCGCTTGCATTTTAAGTTCCGTCGGCACTTCAAGTTGACGCATACCCTCCTCGGAGCCGTTATTTTGCATATAGATATTTATATATACACCAAGACTGCACTCCTTGGGCAACTCAAAGGGGATATCAAGCAACGCCGTATTATGCGGCTCTAAATCAATGCTGATGTTTTTCCTGTCCGATATTACGCCGTCAACGGCAAGCTCAAACACAAACTCACGCTCACTTAAATTTGTAAAATCAAACCTGTTTGCAATCTCTATCTTACCGTCCAAAAGCTTTGCGTCAAAATTCTGATAAGAGTATTTCGCATTCAAAGAACCTGCGGTAAAGCTTCTGTCAGGCAAGACCAATCCGTCAACGCAGAAGTTACTGTCGTGTGTAGGCTCGCCAAAGTCACCGCCGTACATAGGTACGCCGTCTTTTATCACAACATGGTCTGCCCACTCCCATATACAACCGCCGATGAAGTTTTTATACTTATACATAAGCTCCGTATAGTCGTGGGTATCACCCGGGCCGTTGCCCATTGCGTGAGCGTACTCGCATAAGAACAATGGCTGATTTAGCGGTTTCTCTGTGCAGAACTTTTCACATTCCGGCACCGATATGTACATCATTGAATACACATCGCTGTATTTTTCCACATACTCCTTATTCGCAAAATCATTTTTCTTGCTCTTTCGGCTTAAATCCTCACAATGTATAAGGCGTGTATTATCTGCCCCTCTTGCGTATTCTATCATATGCCTATGGTTTTCACCGTGGCAACTTTCGTTACCTGTTGACCACATAATAATGCAAGGGAAGTTCTTATCACGGTCAATCATACGCTCCATACGGCTTACGAACTCGTCCTTAAATTCTTTCCAATCGGTTGGCCAAAAGCCGAGGTCTACATCATACCAATCCCTGTCGGGAAAAAATCCCAAAGGGTTGCGATTTCCGAAGCCGTGCGTTTCCAAATCCGTTTCGTCTATAACATAAAAACCAAGCTCACTGCACATATTCAAAAACTCAGGTGTCGGCGGATAGTGTGATGTTCTGACAGTATTGATATTAAGCTCCTTCATTATAAGGAGGTCGTTCCTTAAATCGTCTTCACTCATTGTATACCCTTTTTTGGGGTGACTGTCGTGGTGGTTTACGCCTTTAAGCTTTACAGGAGTACCGTTTATCAAAAGTTCATTTTCGGCACTTAATTTTACCTCACGCATACCGACTTTTATCGGTATATATTCGCTTTTGCCTTTTACTACAACGGTATACAAATGCGGATTTTCCGCATTCCAAAGGATTGGATTATCTAATGTTTCCACCTTGACATCACCGTCATAAATTTCGTAATTCTCCGCATCGGCGATAATAGTCTTTGTGTCCGCCTTGATATTTATATCCCAAATACAACCTCTCTCTCGTGACAAGAGATACACATCACGGAATATGCCCGAAAATCTGAAAGCATCCTGGTCCTCCAAATAACTGCCGACGCACCAGGTAAGCACCTTTACAGTCAGGATATTTTTACCCTTTTGGAGATAATCGGTAATATCAAACTCCGCTTGAAGATGTGAGCCTTGCGAAAAGCCGACCCTTTTGCCGTTCACATACAAATAAAGGCATGAGGACACGCCCTCAAAAACTATATAAGTTTTGCGTTCGCACCAATCGTCCGAAATTTCAAACTCTCTTTGGTATACACCGCAGGGGTTTTCGTCAGGAACATACGGTGCATCAACAGGAAACGGATAGTTCATATTTGTATACATTATCTGTCCGTATCCATAAAGCTGCCAGCATGATGGTACGGGAATTCTATCCCAATCGTTTATATCAAACTTTGCATCAATTTCACGCTCAAAATATTTAAAGTTCCAATCGCCGTTTAACAATTTATAGTATGGTGAATTTTCTTTCTTTCCTTCAAGAGCTTGCCCCAATGACGCATAAGGAATATAGTATGCTCGCTGTGGCATACGATTTTCTGAGGTTCTATCAAAGCGCTCATACTCTCTCATTCAAATTCCCCCTTTATGTCAAACATATTCAGTATACAAAAATCGTCACATTAAGTCAATCGTTTTAATTAACAAAAACAAAAAAATTGACAAACAAATGTCCGTCAGTTATAATAATAAAGATACTTACAGAAAGGCTATGATTTAAAATGAAATATGCAGTTGTTTTGATAGACGGAGCGGCAGACACACCTAATGCCTCCCTTGGCGGAAAGACACCTTTGGAGGTAGCAAAAAAGCCTACCATTGATGGCTTGGCAAAATTAAGCGAAGTTGGTATGGTAACAACCGTTCCCGAAGGTATGCCTCCCGGAAGCGATGTTGCAAACCTTGCGGTATTCGGCTATGACCCTCTTAAATATTATACCGGTCGCTCCCCTCTTGAAGCGGTTTCAATCGGTGTTCCGCTTCTGCTTAGTGATACGGCTTTCCGTGCAAATGTTGTTACATTATCTGATGAAGAAAACTATGCCGATAAAACTATGGTAGATTACAGCTCCGATGAAATTTCCAGCGAGGAAGCACACGAGCTTATTGCCGCAGTAAACAAGGCACTCAAAACCGATGAATACGAGTTCTTCGGCGGCACAAGTTACAGGCACCTGATGGTATGGCATAACTGCAAAAACGACTTTTCACTTACTCCGCCGCACGATATATCCGGCAAGGTCATAGGTGAATACCTGCCGAAAAATGACGTTATACGCACTCTTATGGAAAAGAGCTATGATGTATTAAAAGACCACCCAATAAACAAGGCAAGAATCGCAAAAGGACTGCACCCTGCAAACTCTATCTGGGTTTGGGGTAACGGCACAAAGCCTGACCTTAACACTTATGCCGAAAGATTTTCGATAAACGGTGCGGTTATTTCCGCAGTTGATTTGATAAAGGGTATCGGTTACTCCGCAGGTCTTGATGTCATTGAGGTTGAAGGCGCAACAGGCACAGTGCATACAAACTTTGACGGCAAAGCCAAAGCCGCTATTGACGCTTTCAGTGGCGGTGCATCTTTTGTATATATCCACTTAGAGGCGGCAGACGAGGCAGGACACAGACACGAGGTTGATAACAAAGTAAAATCCATTGAACTTATTGACCAAAAAATTGTTGCTCCGGTTCTTAAATACTTAAAGAGTACAGGCGAGGACTTTAATATCCTTATTATGCCTGACCACCCAACACCGCTTGACATTATGACGCACACATCTGCGCCTGTTCCTTATATGCTTTATAAGAGCGGACAAGAAATGCAGGGTACGGACTCTTATACCGAGAAAGCAGGGGAGTCAACAGGCCTGCACATAAAAGAAGGTTATACCCTTATAAACAAACTTTTTGAGCTTTAACACTTGCAATCACTGTGATTTTTTGATAATATGTATTAGAAAGGTAGGTTGAAACTATGGCTACTAAGAAAAAGGATGCAAAGCAAGAATATCTCACTTACAATGGTAAACCTCTTCTTCGATGCGGAAATGAGATTTACTACGGTAACCCTGAGGATAAATATGTTGTTATCTTCCGAATTGAAGAACAAGAACCTTTTGAAGATATTCAGATTTCAAAGAAAGTTATCATTGAGCTTAAAACAAACGAAGGTGAAAAGTCCGTTTTAGTCCGTCAGGCAGAGCGTGACGGTCTGTATAAGGCGTTTGACATCGGTATGTTCTGGCTCGAACAAGCCCTTGAAAACGGTTAGACAAGCAAAAAAGCGTCTGCTTTCGCAGACGCTTTTTAATTAAACTATACCCATTTCATTCATACTGCGCCATTCTTCATCCGATATTACAATATGGTCACGTATTTGTATGTTCAAAGCCGATAAAGCAATTGCAATTTTGCGTGTAAGGTCTATATCCGCAAGAGATGGCTCGGCCTTTCCGCCCGGGTGATTATGGGCAATTATAATAGCATATGCCTCATTTATAAGAGCGGTCTTTACAATATTTCTAACGCAAATCTGTATTTCATCAATAGCACCATCCGCTACTTTGTCAAACCGCAGAACTCTGTTTTGTGAGTTAAGGCTTGCAATAAAAAATCTTTCGGAGGTCGCACCGTGAAACAAACTGCACATATACTTACCGTAATCTTCTATCGTATTCAAACATATTGCACCTTCGGTTTTTGACTTCATTAACTCGCACCGCTCTACAATGCCGAGAACATCAGTCAAGTCGTGGAGATATTCCGCAACACGCCTTCCTACTCCCGGCGTCTTGACAAGCTCCTCTACATCGGCAGTTATAACACCGTAAAGTGTCTTAAACCTGTTTAAAAGCGAATGTGCAATTTCGTTTGTATTGCCTCGTGGAATTGCCACAAACAATATCTTTTCAAGTTGCTCATGAGCAGGCAAAAATTCGAGCCCCACATCCTTTGCCTTTTCATCAATTCTTCTCCTGTGTCCGAAATGGACAGAACTATCCATAATTATTTCACCTTTCGACTTCCGGGCTTTACTAACGGCACACCTGTCTTGCATATTGGGCATTCATCCGCTTCATAAGAAGTTATATCCATAGAGAACGCACTTTTGTAAGGATAACCAAAATCAATTTTACCGCCTGTACGGTCTACGATAGAGCCTATACCTACGATAACTCCGCCGGCATCCTTGACAAGCTTTGCAACTTCTTTAACACTGCCGCCTGTTGTAACTACATCTTCTACAATCAATACTCTCTGTCCTTCTTCAATAGTAAAACCTCTCCTGAGTGTCATCTCACCGTTCTCACGCTCTGCAAAAATATTCTTAACACCAAGTTGTCTGCCGACCTCATACGCCATCTGTATTGCACCGATAGCCGGGCCGATAACAACTTCAATATTATCGCCTTTAAACTGCTTTGCAAGCTCTGCACAAAGCGGAACGCTGTACTTTGCATCCTGAAAAATCTTTGCACATTGCATATACTTGTCACTGTGCCGTCCCGAGGTCAACAAAAAGTGTCCTTCAAGCAAAACCTGTGCCTCTTTAAGCATTGCGATAATTTCTTCTCTTGTCATAATAAAACTTCCTCCTCTTTTAATATACTTCTACCGCACCGACAATATCGTTTATATCTTTTATTCCGTGATTGTCAAGATACTCGCCTATCTCATCACGCACACGCACCCAAGCATATGGGTCGACAATTCCGGCAGTACCTACCGAAACCGCATTTGCGCCTGCCAAGATAAACTCTATGGCATCTTTTCCGTTTGATATACCGCCCATTCCTATAATCGGCAGTGTTGTTGCCCTGCGAACTTGATATACCATTCTGACTGCAACAGGCTT
>JAZLIC010000040.1:0-2566 GCA_045617225.1 Clostridia bacterium | reverse complement strand
ATTGGTAACATCTATGGAGCCGCCAAGCTTTTTCTTTACATTTATGCGTGTCTTTTCGGCAGTTTCACGACTTCTCTTATTTACAAGCACCTGCTCGCAAATCTTTTCGGCGTCTACCTTATTCTCAATAAAGTATATATCAAGCTGTGTACGCAAGAACTCTGTCATTGCATCCTGGATAAACTTGTTGGTAATCGCCTTTTTGGTTTGGTTGGCATAGCTTGTCATCGTAGATAATGAGTTGCTTACCAAAATCAAACTGTCCTGAATATCAAGGAACTGAATTTTGCTTTCATTCTTGGTATACTTGTTATTCTGCTTTAAATATTTGTCAATGGCATAAACAAAGGCGTTTCTGACCGCCTTATCCGGCGAGCCTCCGTTTTCCAAAAAGCTTGAATTATGATAATATTCCAAAACATTTATGGAATTATTAAAACAAAACGCAAAGCTCATCTTAACCTTATATTCGTCAAGGTCGTCACGGTCTCTGCCCTTACGCTCCGCCTCTATATAATGCGGCAAGGTCATCTCCTTGTCCTCGGAAAGTTCCTTTACATAATCGACGATACCGTTCTCATAATAATATGTTGTTTCTTCAAACTTTCCCGGCTCAACCTCGTTCCTAAAAACAAATTTAAGTCCTGAATTTACCACCGCCTGGCGTTTAAGTACCCCTTCAAAAAAGTCAGCCGATATATTTATATCGGTAAATACTTCAAGGTCAGGCATCCAATGAATTTTAGAGCCTGTGTGTCTGTGGCGGAAAGGTATCTTTGTCAGTCCGCCTATATTTTCGCCCTTTTCAAAGTGGAGATTATGTTTATATCCGTCACGCAAAACCTCTACATCCATATATGCGGAGCTGTACTGCGTCGCACAGGCCCCAAGACCGTTAAGGCCAAGACTGTACTCATAGTTGCCGCCCGAATTATTCTTATATTTGCCGCCGGCATAAAGCTCGCAAAATACAAGCTCCCAATTATAACACTTTTCAACCTCGTTATAGTCAACAGGTATACCACGCCCAAAATCCTCAATCTCAATAGAATGGTCCAAATAGCGAGTAATGTTTACAACATCACCAAAACCCTCTCTGGCTTCATCAATTGAGTTTGACAAGATTTCAAACATAGAATGTTGACAGCCCTCGATACCGTCGGAGCCGAAGATTACCGCCGGCCTTTTACGAACTCTGTCCGCACCCTTTAAGGCGGTTATACTTTCATTACCATAATTTCCTGACGCCATTTTTGTACCTCCAAATACTTCTTTATATAAAAACACAAGAAGTTCAACTAATCACTCATAAAAAAACAATATATAGTATAACATAAAGTTTTTAACTTGTAAAGACGCTTTTTTATCCATAGGGATATTCACTGCTAATCTCGTGGAAAATTTAATTCTAAATCCCCTCCGTCGTGCAAAGCACAACACCTCCCCTTGAACATTAAGGAGAGGCAAGGTTTCGGCAGGACGTTGAGGAGCACGGGCGGCCACATAGGGACCGCCCTACGACGTAATACGGCAATGTAAAATTTGTTTTTCGCAAAATTCATAGTGAATATTCAAATCCGGTACATTTAAAAAGGCATCGCCACGAAAGTGGTGATGCCTTTTATTTATCTGCTTATTCAAACAGGCTCTCAGTAATAATCTCCGCATTGTATATTGGGTTTTCCTTTGCCGCACTATCCCATGTAAACACTCTAAACTCATCAAAATCGCCGTTAAAGATAACCTTGTCGGATACCTTTGGGTTAAAGAGCTTTACATCAACAAAGTTGTGATTTTTACATCCTGCAATAAATATCGTAATATTCTTTTTAAGATTGTTTGCATCTACATTGACGATATACGTATTTTCCTGCTTTGATACTTTGCTTTTAAGATTTGAAACATAATTCATCTTTGCACGTTCTAATGATGTATTGGATACACCTTTCTTTATGCTTCCCCATTCTTCCTCCGAGCCGGAATAATATATATCTTTTATGTTATCGCACCAATAAAACGCATAATCTTTTATAGTGGTAACATTTTTCGGAATTGTGATACTTGCAAGACTGATACAGTCAAAAAACGCACTGTTCTCTATGCTTACTACATTGTTTGGAAGTATGATACCCGTAAGATTTTCACATCCTTCAAATGCATGCTCGCCGATAAAATGTGTATTCGGATGCACGGTGCAGTTGTGGATAAAATTATTTGTCGCCTTTGCTAAATAGAAATAAGGGTTTTCGCTGTTTCCCAAGTACAGTGCATTGTCATAAGCGGTATAGCTTAAACTATTGCAAGCACCAAAGGCGCGTTCGCCGATTCTTATAACAGTGTTTGGTATTGTCAAATTCCTTAAATTGGTGCAGTATTCAAACGCAGACTCAGCGATAAATCTTGTTTCCGGATGGATATTACAATTTTGAATGGAGGTATTTACCGCTTCTACTAAGTATAAATACATATTTTCGCTATTACCGAGATATTTTGCATTATCATAAGTGTTGTATGACAACTCATAGCAACCGTTGAACACATGTTCCCCCATACTTTTTACACTGTT
>JAZLIC010000039.1:0-3300 GCA_045617225.1 Clostridia bacterium | reverse complement strand
ATCGGAAGAAATATTTAAAGGCAGGATTATCCGTGTACGTGTGGATAAGGTGGCTATGCCGGACGGCACTCTTGCCGAGCGTGAGCTTGTAGAGCATCCGGGCGGGGTAGGCGTTGTGGCTGTTACCGATGATAATGAGGTCATTATGGTAAAACAATTCAGAAAGCCGATAGAAAAGGCAATCTATGAAATACCTGCCGGAAAGATTGACCCGGGCGAAGAACACAGAGTTTGCGGAATACGGGAGCTTGAGGAGGAAACAGGTTATAAATCCAAGGAGTTTATATATTTGGGATATATGTATCCCACTCCGGGATTTGCGGACGAGGTTACCCATGTTTATCTGGCAACCGGACTTTATGAAGGTAAAATCAATCCTGACCCTGACGAGTATTTGGATATCGAGAAAATCCCGATTGAAAAGGTAAAAGAAATGATAATGAATAATGAGATAAATGATGCAAAGACGGTATTTGGTGTCTTTAAAGCGGCAGAACTTTTAAAGAACGGATTTTAAAGGAGGATAGCTATGGACGGACGCAAGTATGAAGTAAAAATAAACGGTGCCGAGTATATGATTGTCAGTAATGAATCCGAGGAGTATGTTCAGCGTGTAGCTTTGCTTGTGAACAAAAAGATGGGACAACTTATGGAGGCAAATCCACACCTCAGTACCGCTATGAGTGCAGTGCTTACATCAATAAATCTGGCAGATGACTATCTTAAAAACGAAAAGGTGCTTGACAATCTGCGTGTCGAGATAAATCAATATATGGACGAGGCGAAGGAAAGCAAAAGTGAGCTTGAAGAGAAAAAGCAGGAAGTGGAAAAGCTTAAAGAGGAAGTTCATAATTTGCAGATTGAGTATGCAAAACTTGAAACCGAGCTTAAAAACTATCGCCATAGGTAGAGGGGATAAGATATGGAACTTTTAGCGCCTGCGGGGAATCGCAAATGTTTGGAAGCGGCAGTTATGGGCGGTGCAGATGCAGTGTATCTTGCCGGCATTAATTTTGGTGCCAGAAGCTTTGCGGACAACTTTGAAATTTCCGAGATTGAAGATGCAGTGCGTTATTGCCATCTCCGTGGTGTGCGTGTTTATGTCACGGTTAATACGCTTATATTGGACAGGGAAATATCGGTTCTTGAAGAATATATTGTATTCCTTGCACGGGCGAATGTTGATGCGGTCATAGTACAGGACTTGGGCGTTATGGAAATCATACATAGGATTTGTCCAAAGCTCCCTGTGCATATAAGTACGCAGGCTACCATCCATAACCTAAACGGTGTTTTGGAGATGGAGCGGCTTGGGGCAAAGCGTGTGGTTTTATCCCGTGAGCTTTCGTATGACGAAATAAAGTATATCAGCGAGAATTCAAGTGCGGAGCTTGAAGTCTTCGTTCACGGTGCAATGTGTATGTGCTATTCCGGTCAATGCCTTATGAGCAGTGTTTTGGGCGGCAGAAGCGGAAACAGGGGCAAATGCGCTCAACCGTGCAGACTTCCTTATATGGGAAGTGATGGATATAAGTCCTATCTCAGTCTTAAAGATATGTGCCTTTTAGGGCATCTTAAAGAGCTTTGCGATATGGGCATAGTATCCCTTAAAGTTGAAGGGCGTATGAAAGGTCCTGACTATATATCGGCGGTTATCGGCACATACAGAAGGTGCATAGATGAAAAGAGAAAGCCGACAGATGCCGAAATGGCAGATGTCAACAGAGTTTTCTTCCGTGGCGGACTTACCGACGGGTATTTTAAAAATCAAAAAGGAATAAATATGTTCGCCTTTGATAAGCCTGATAATCCGTATGAAAAGAATGAGGCTTTAAGTACATATACAAAGGAGCATAAACGCACGGTTTTTGCAAAGCTTAAATTTAATGCAGGCGATAAGCCTTCGGCAGAGCTTGTTTGTGACGGTAAAAAAATTACCTGTTTCGGCGACGGAGAGCTTCAAGTTGCAACAAACAGATGCCTGAGGGAAGAAGATGTCATAAATCAGTTTTCAAAGTCGGGCGGCACACCTTTTGAGATTGTTATTAAAGATATAAATATAGAAGGCGAGCCGTTCTGCTCCGTAAAAGACATAAACGCTTTGCGGAGAAGGGGACTTTCACTGTTAGAGGAAAAGCTTTTAAGTGATAATTATGAGATATATCCTTTCAAGAGAGAACGCTGCCAAAGCTTAAAAACAAGTGATGTAAGATATACCGCTTCCGTTTTGAACAGGGAGCAGTTTGAGGTGATAAAGGAATTTCCTTTTGAATATATTTATGTTCCCATTCATATCATTGCGGAAAATCCGAAAGCATTTTTAAATGATAAAGGAAGGATTGTCCTTATGCCGCCGGCAATATTAAAGGACAGTGAGTACAAAGCCTACGAAGACGATTTGCAGAGCCTTTATAATATGGGATTTAGGTCGCTTTCAGTGCAGAATATGTCGGAGCTTTCTCGCTTAGACTTTAAACTCTTTGGCGGTATGAGGCTTAATATAACCAACAGTATTTCACTGAATAAGCTTAAAAACCTGGAAATGGTTTCTCTATCGGCAGAGCTTAACTCTGCGCAAATGCGTGATATGGAAAAGACGGTGCCGACGGAGGTTATGGCGTATGGCAGACTTGCACTTATGGTAACGGAGAACTGCATCTTAAAGAATATCGGTTCCTGCCCGTGCGGAGATTACGGAGTTCTTACGGACAGAAAGGGCAGTAAATTCTATATTGTCCGTGACGGCAAGAATTGCAGAAGCGTCCTTTTAAACAGCGTTCCGCTCTATATGGCGGATAGAACAGATGAGCTTAAAAAGACAGGAGCGGCATTTTTAAGACTTGACTTTACTACGGAGGAGAATAAAGAATGTATAAATGTCTGCAAAGCTTATATAAACGGAGAAAGTTTAAACATAAATGAATATACAAGACTTCATAAGGGGGTATTATAGATGATAGATATAAAAATCAAGTATCTGCACAAAAATGCAAAAAAGCCGGAATATGCAACAGACGGCAGTTTGGGCGTTGATTTATCGGCGGCAATAGATGGGACCCTTACAATAAAAAAAGGTTGCAGAGAAGCAGTGCCTACGGGAATTGCGATAGAGATTCCAAAGGGATACGGCGGATTTGTATTCCCAAGGAGCGGATTATCCCTTAAAAAAGGTATTACATTGTGTAATGCGGTGGGCGTAATTGATAATGATTATACAGGTGAGATTAAAGTTCCGCTTATAAATTTATCGGATAAGGATTACAAAGTGAATTCAGGCGACCGCATTGCGCAACTTGTTAT
>JAZLIC010000038.1:0-2977 GCA_045617225.1 Clostridia bacterium | reverse complement strand
ACAAGTTATCGTCCGTATAGCCTAAATTTTCTCTTAAAGAAGGATTGATATTTAGGTTTATTATTTTCTCTGCCACACCTTCCATACTTGAGTCTTTAAATATTTGAAGATAATCATCATCTACCAAGTAAGCCATTGTTGTACCATCAGTAAGCTCCGCCATCACCTTTGTGTATAAAGCGTAGGCTCGCTCAGGATTTTCGTCGTTATCTACACTCATATGCGATACTGATACATTCTTTATGCCATCATTGTTACTATCCTCTACAAACTGCGAAAAATATTCTTCCATTGTTGTAATGCTTTCATCAGGTACCATCTCTTTTGTCAAATACAATATTTCCAAATCATACTGTGGTCTGCTTGCACATTGGTATATTGATACACCAAGCACCAGCGCAGCCATAATACTTATTATGATTGCTTTTTTATAATAAAATAATATATGCTCTGTCTTTTCCCTAAAAGACATCTCTTTTACAAGCTCTCTTGCCATTTTTTCATCTTTGTCCACATTATCTCTCCTAACAAATACCCCGCATAAACCATGCGGGGAAGTATCGCTTTAATACAATTCTTAATCTCTAAAGAACAAATCTCTTGTATAGACTTTATCCAAAACATCTTTTAAGTCTTGGTTGTATCTGTTTGCAACTATTACATCGCATTCTTTCTTAAAGGCATCAATATCATGCGTAACCGTTGAACCAAAGAACTCCTCACCGTCATATGTCGGCTCGTAAACTACGACCTTCACGCCCTTTGCCTTGATGCGTTTCATAACACCCTGGATTGAGCTTTGTCGGAAGTTATCACTGCCTGACTTCATTGTAAGTCTGTAAACACCAACAACAGGGTCTGACTTCTTACCAAATCCGGCAAACTCTAATATTCTCTCTGCTACAAAATCTTTTCTTGTTCTGTTGGCATCAACAATTGCACCGATAAGATTTTGCGGTACATCATTGTAATTTGCAAGAAGCTGCTTTGTATCCTTCGGCAAGCAATAACCACCGTATCCAAAAGACGGATTATTATAATGACTACCGATTCTCGGGTCAAAGCCTACACCCTCAATAATGGATTTTGTACTAAGGCCTCTCATTTCCGCATAGGTGTCAAGCTCATTAAAATATGCAACTCTGAGTGCTAAATACGTATTTGAGAAAAGTTTTACAGCCTCTGCTTCGGTCAAGTTCATCAAAAGCACAGGTATATCTTCTTTAACTGCACCTTCAACAAGTAAATCTGCAAATTTCTGTGCCTTATCCTTTAAATCCTCTGTTGTGCCGACAATTATGCGTGATGGATAAAGGTTGTCATAGAGCGCCTTTCCTTCACGCAAAAATTCAGGGGAGAACAAAAGATTTTTACAATTAAACTTCGTACGCATATCCTCCGTAAACCCAACCGGAACCGTAGATTTTACTATCATAACCGCATTTGGGTTCACTTCCGTAACAGTCTTTATAACGCCCTCAACACTTGATGTGTCAAAGTAGTTCTTCTGTGGGTCATAATTTGTAGGTGTGGAAATGATAACAAACTCTGCGTCTTTATACGCAGACACACCATCCAAAGTAGCTTTTAAACTCAAATCCTTTGTCGCAAAAAATTTTTCTATTTCAGAATCAACAATAGGGGATTTTCTGCTATTTATCATCTCAACTTTTTCAGGTATAATATCAACAGCAGTTACATCATTGTTCTGTGCCAAAAGGACTGCCAAAGAAAGTCCGACATAACCTGTTCCGGCAACTACTATTCTCATTACTTATCACCTGTTTCAATATAGAATTTATAATACCACTGTGCAAATCTGCGAAGTCCTTCTCTCAAACTTGTAGAGGGCTTAAATCCAAAATCCCTTTCAAGTGCCGAAGTATCTGCAAAAGTAACCGGCACATCTCCGGGTTGCATTGGAACAAGCTCTTTGTGAGCTTCAAAATCATAATCGGCAGGCAAAACCTTTGCCGCTATAAGCTCTTCGCTTAATATCTGAACAAAATCCAATAAATTTTCAGGAGAACTGTTGCCAATATTATATACACGGTAAGGTGGTATCGGAAGTCCATCATCACCCTTCTTTTTCTCAGGTGCGCCTTCCATAACTCTTTTTATACCTTCTACAATATCATCAACATAAGTAAAGTCACGCTTACAGTTTCCATAATTAAAAATCTGTATTTTATCACCTTTTAAAAGCTTATTTGTAAACCCGAAATACGCCATATCAGGTCTGCCGGCAGGGCCATAAACGGTAAAAAACCTAAGACCTGTTGACGGAATATCATAAAGCTTTGAATAAGAATGTGCAAGAAGCTCGTTCGCCTTTTTGGTAGCCGCATACAACGATACAGGATTGTCCACCTTGTCATCTACCGAGTACGGAACTTTTTTATTGCTTCCGTATACCGATGAACTTGAAGCATAAACCAAATGCTCAACAGGGTTATTTCTGCAAGCTTCCAAGATGTTATAAAAGCCAACTAAATTGGACTCAATATACACTTCAGGATGGGTAATCGAATATCTGACGCCTGCCTGTGCGGCAAGATTTACAACTATACTCGGCCTGTACTTATCAAACAAATTGTCAACGCACGTTTTATCTGCGATACTTCCGTTTATAAACAGCCATCTTCCATCACTGCCGGAAAGTTTTGATATTTCAGACAGACGATACTCTTTTATACTTACATCATAATAATCATTTACATTATCCAGTCCGATAACCTGTTTTACCTCAGTGGTATTTAATAACTCCTTAACTAAGTTTGCTCCTATAAATCCTGCTGCACCTGTTACAAGAACAGTTGAGCCACGCAGTGAAACATTCTTCTCTACCATTATGCTATCTCCTGTTTTAAAGAATCATTTAGTTTCGAGAATTTTCATAAGGTTTGTAGAACAAATCTACAACAAGTTCTTTTGTTGACTCCTCATCAATTATGAACTCCATAAGACCGGTATCTTC
>JAZLIC010000037.1:0-6756 GCA_045617225.1 Clostridia bacterium | reverse complement strand
TAAAAGACTTATTGAAAAATCTAATACTATTAGATTTTTCGACAAATTTTATTATTTAAAAACATATTTATATCTTTTCACAATGTTTATATTTATGTTTTCTGTCTTTTAGCGCTCTGGACTTTTTTAACATCCCCTTTTATCTTTTTATAAGCTTTTTAATAGGTTTAGAAAACAGGTCACGTTCGTAATCGTTAAGTCCTAAAACCCACATAGACAGGGCATACAGAGCCGTATATCCGATAACCAATATCAAAAATACAGGTATGGAGTTAATTTTTATATATACACATATCAATATGCCGGCAATCACGGGCAGGATAAGACCGCTTGACATCTTTATTATCTCGCCCCAAAACTTTATTATATTGATACCAAGCGCCTTGTGATAATAGATATTCATAATAATACCGTTTGCAATTATCAAAGAAAGCGCTGTGCCAATCGCAGTACCTATTGTGCCAAAGATGTTACATAAAGCAATACTTATACCTATATTTATAATCGCCATTGCAAGATATACATAGGAGCGGAAACGATGCTTGTTCTTGCCTCTTTGTATCTCTATACCTATATTTTGTATAAGCGCAATGGTTGTCGGTGCAGTAAGCAAAAGCATAATATGATAGGAAAGTGCATATTCTTCGCCTGCCCATACCTTAATAAAGTACTGTCCGAAGAATATAAGGCCTGTCAAAATGAGCATCATCACCGCATATTGTATCCGCCCTGTTTTTATAAATATTTCCGTCAGTCTTTGGTCCATATCCTCCTTCTTTTCTGCAATAATCCTATGTATTGCCGGAACAAAAACATTTGAAATTGCAGTAGAAAAGCTGTTATACAAAACATGTACATGTGCGGCGACGGAATAAATTGCAACCGCCTCTGCATTTATCATCTTTGCAAGAATAACCTTATCAACATTCCAATTTATTTGGTCGATTATTTGATTTATTGCAATAAAGATTGAAAATCCTGCAATTTCTTTAAGCAGAACAGGCTTCATATTCTTAAACGAAATTCGCATTTTAAGCTTCTTAAAGCAATAGAACACATTTGTAAGGTCTATTACAACAGTTACGCCCGTGGTAACCATAACCATACCGACAGAGCCATATCCCAAAAGAAGGAGCGGCAGAGTAACAAGCGGTGCCACAACTGTCTTTCCTATGTTAATAAGCTTCTGAAAGACAAACTCCTCCTGACTTGTGACATACGACATAAACAAGCTTGTAGGGAATGAAAGTGCAAGGTTTACGGTCAGGAACAACATCAAAATCCTTGCGGTGTTAATGTCACTCGGTGTATAACCCTTATCGGCGGTAAAGAAGTTACCGACATTAAACGATAAGATAACACCTGCTATTGCCGCAACAGCGGCAATAACAAAAAACACTGATAAGAACATTCCGTTAAGGCTTGCAATGCCCTTGTCATCGCCCTTTGCTTTATACCTTGAATAGAAGCATATATAGCTTGCGGCAAAGCCTAAGGACAGAATACTGAGGTATGATATTATTGATGACGCAAGACTGTATAATCCGTACTCCGATTGCCCCAAAATCCGGAGCATTACCGGCGTATATGCGAGAGAAACAACCATCGAGAGCGCCATCTGCGTATACTGCAAAATCGTACCCATCTTTCTTTGATTTAACATTAAACTATCCCTTTCTATCCGAAAATTATACGCTTAAGCTTATATAAGGCTTTTCTATATATGGGCCTCTTTTTCTTAACCTTTGCTCTGTAAGCGCTCTCCCTCAGAAAACGTAACCCTTTTTTGCGGTCATATTTTGCAAAAAACCTATCTCTGTCGGACAAATTTTTAACAGAGGACATAAGCGCGGTGTTTGATTTTTCTGCCATTGTCAAAGGTATCTCGTTATACCTGAAATCTCTTATACTGTCAAGCATCTGCACTCCCTTGTCACTGCGAATCAGTACAATAGATGTGCCTGTTCTGTGAGCATTTTCCGGCGAATGTCCTTCAACGCCCCAAAAATCGCCCATTGTTATATCGCTAACCCTTTTTGTCCCCTTAAACTCACAGTTAAAGCAGGCTGTATTTAATATAATATTTTTAAGGAAGGCGTTAAGGTATGGCGACTTATGCTTGTTTTCCAAAATTAAACCGCCGGAATGTTCTATTCTCATAGAGTGAGTTTTCCAACCATATGTTTTATCACGCATAGAAATTTTTTTAATTCCCTCGACATCCGCAAATTTAAGATAGTCCTCCCACACTTTTGGAGACGGTACGCCGTGGCAGATAAAATCTGCAATAAGTAAATTTTCGCTCTTTCCGCCAAGAACCTTTAAAAGTCCCTCTGTCTGGCAGGGAGCACCTACAAAAAAGACCTCCCTGCCTGTCGCCAATTCTTCCTTTACCCTTAAATATGTATCGCCGATAAAGCTCTGCACATATTTAGATGTCATAAGCGGTTTAAGTTCTTCTGATGTTTCCGCCGCCTTATGCACTACTTTTCCGTCTTTGTCATACGCCGCACCGAAAACTATTCCGCCTTTTTCTATAACCTTCGTTGCTATGGAGTAAAACAATCCGCCCGATGAGCTTTGCTTAACAATATTTTCGTCCCTATTGTGTCCTGCTATGCTGATAACTGCGTCCTTTTTTTCAGCATGATTTAAAACAGGACAGGTATTTGCACATATTTTGCAGTTAATACACTTATCCTCGTCTACAACAGGTACATAAAACCCGTCTGCATTCCTTTTTATCTCTATGCAGTCCTTTGGGCAAACGCTGCTGCACGCACTGCAGCCTACACATTCTCTCTCATCTAAATATGCAATATTATGTTTCTCGTCCTGCTGGCTCAGGGATTTATCCAAAAATTTGCTTAACCTCTCCCGCTCCTTCTCTAAAATCTCTCTTGAAGGCGCAAAGTCAATATTTAGGTCTATGCCGTCGTAGAAACCTTCTTCGTCCCTGTCCGAAAGATTAAAAGTTTCAAGCAAGTTTAAAATTCTTGAATACATTCGTGTACTTCGGAGCATACTTTTACTTTTTGCTTCGTTTACAACCCTCGAAAATGCATAGAACGGGACTTCAAAATTGATTGAAAACGCCAGAGCGTGGAATGAGTCCGTAAGCACAAGGCTTGCGTTTTCAATAAGCTGCAAAAATTCACTCGGGTCTGCCGAGTATTCTTTACTTTGTGTAGATGTAAGGTCAATTATATCATAACCGCCCTTTTCGGCAAAGGATTTAATTAACCTTGTCCTCGCACCGTCATCACCCAAAAAGAATTTTAGTATATACGGCTTTTGGGGAGAAAACTCTTTTTGATAGAGCTTGTGCCAACGCTCCTTTGAAATATAAAGCGTTGGGTCAATAAGCGTTTCTGCTTTCCGCCCCGTATAAGCTTTTATAATTTCTGCACCGGTCTTTTCTCGGCAAGCAAGGTATCTAAACCCTTCCAGACCCTCAACAAAGCTATGTTTCGTTTCCTTTGGGATTACATCTGTCGCAATGCTGGGCGAAAAACAGATACGTTGATTTCGCTCTGCAAAACGCAAAAAGAAATTATAAAAATCACGGAACCTTACTTCCGGATTCCAAACCTGGTCACTGCCCGTCACAAAGTAGGCATATTCGCTTGCCAATTTATCAGGCACAAATCCGTCTTTCCCATATATGCGGCGAATGGGCGTTGTCCTTTTTACAAACTTTTTGAAGTTATGCCGTCTTTTCTTCTCCGCACCGTCTAAAAGAAGATAACTTTTTATATTACGCAAAACCTTTTTAGGTGTTGTGTTTACATAAACGATAGTTTCACTCTCGTAGCCTTTTTCGCGCAGAATTTCATGTACGGCATAGTTTTGCAGCCTGTTGCCGTAATTCTGATATCCGAATAAAGTCAAAATTCCCACTCGTTTATTCATAGCTATCCTCCTTAAAAATGATAACACATTATAACATATCGCCAAATTAAAGTCAACGAGAATTTCGTCAGCATTGACAAAAAATGTAATAGGGTATATAATATTTTATGGTGATAATTATGAAAGTTTCAATTTTAGGTTCAACAGGCTCTATCGGCACGCAGGCACTTCAAGTAATTGATGACCTTAAAGGGATAGAAGATATAAAGGTAAACGCAATAACAGGCAATAAAAATATTAAGCTTTTGGAAGAACAGATACGTGCTTTTAAGCCGCAAATCGCTGTTGCATTTGAGGAGGACAGTGCCGCCGCCTTAAAGGCAACGGTCGCTGACACTCCTACAAAGGTTTTATGCGGAACAGACGGCTTAATTGAAGCGGCAACAATGGAAAGCACGGATATGGTACTCTCTGCCATTGTAGGCTTTGCCGGTCTTATTCCGACAATGAAAGCAATTGAAGCAAAGAAGGATATTGCCCTTGCGAATAAAGAAACATTAGTTACCGCCGGCAACCTTTTTATGAGTGCAATAAAAAAGCATAACGTACGCCTCTTGCCCGTAGATAGCGAACACTGTGCCATCTTTCAATCACTAAAAGGCGGTGCTCACGGCGAAATAAGACGCATTTTGCTTACTGCATCGGGCGGTCCCTTCTTCGGCAAAAGCAGAAGCGAGCTTAAAGATATGACACGCCTGCAAGCACTTAAACACCCTAATTGGACTATGGGCGCAAAGATTACCATTGACAGTGCGACCCTTATGAACAAAGGGCTTGAAGTGCTTGAAGCACGTTGGCTCTTTGATGTGCCGATTGATATGGTCGAGGTCGTTGTACATAGAGAGAGTATTATTCACTCTATGGTTGAATATAATGATAAGAGCGTTATCGCTCAGCTTTCATATCCGTCTATGAAGCACCCTATCCAATATGCTTTTACATATCCGAAGCGTATGCCGTCACCTGATGCGGCACTTGACTTTGCGGATATTGCAAAGCTAACCTTCTATAAGCCGGACGAGGAAGCCTTCCCATGTCTTGCCATTGCCAAGGAGGCAGGAAAAGCAGGCGGAATTATGCCAACGGTTATGAACGCCGCAAATGAGGTTGCAGTCGGCAAATTCTTAAAAGACGAAATAGGCTTTTTGGATATTCCCGAAATAGTTTCCGCTGCTTTGGGAAAGTATAATAATGTAAAAGACCCAACTCTTGAAGATTTGATAGCAATAGACAAGGAAGTCAGGTATACGGTATCGGAGGACTGTAAATGCTCTTAACAATAATAGGCGCAATAATAATATTTTCGCTAATTATCTTTGTCCACGAGCTTGGACATTTTGCTCTGGCAAGGCTCTTTAAAGTTAATGTAAACGAATTTGCCATAGGTATGGGCCCTGCCCTGTTTAAAAAGCAGGGCAAGAAAACGCTCTACTCCGTGCGTGCTATCCCCATCGGCGGCTTTTGTGCCTTGGAGGGGGAGGACGACCCGGAAAAGGAGAATTCTTTTGCAGGGAAAAAGCCGCTTCCGAGAATACTTATTTTAGCGGCAGGCGCCGGAATGAACCTGCTTCTCGGCTTCTTGATAGTGACTTGTCTTACCTCTTTCTCTGCCAAAGAGGCAGGGGGAATATATAACACAACGGTGGATTTTGTCCATCAGGACGCAGATGCGTCAAGATTTTTACAGAACGGTGATAAGATTATCGCAATAAACGGAAACCGTGTCCATATAAAAAGAGATGTTACTTTTGAGCTTTCTCAAAACAACGGCGGCGAGAGCAGTATAACCTTCCTTCGTGACGGAAAAAAGATTACCGAAATGTTTACGCCCACGGAATCAGACGGCGTGTATATAGTCGGCTTTAATATTCGGAAAGAAAATGTAACCCTGATAACCCTCTTAAAAGAGAGCTTTTATCAAACTTTGTGGATGGTAAAGCTTGTCTTTGTATCACTTAGAATGTTATTTACGGGCGGTGCAAGCATAAGCGATTTATCAGGTCCCATAGGCGTCGTCGGCGCTATGAGTACTGCGGCAAAATCGGGAATTTTAGACCTTATATTCTTAGCCGCTTTTCTATCGGTAAACATCGGCATTATGAACCTTCTGCCTCTGCCTGCCTTAGACGGCGGCAGAATACTCTTTGCCATCTTTGAGATTATTTTCAGAAAGCCTGTTCCGGCAGAGAAGGAAGCATTGGTACATTTTGCCGGAATGGTTATCTTAATCAGCTTTATGCTTTTTGCAACTTGGAACGATTTGATAAGAATTTTTAATATGTGAGGTGAAACTATGCAGGAATACTTATATACAACACGAGGTACATGTTCAAGGAAAATTGCTTTTGAAACAGACGGGAAAACCGTACATAATGTGCGTTTTATCGGCGGTTGCAACGGTAACACACAAGGCATTGCACGATTGGTAGAGGGAATGGAAATAAATCGTGTAATAGAGCTTTTGGACGGTATTGACTGCGGCGGCAGAGGCACCTCTTGCCCTGACCAGCTTGCCAATGCCTTAAAAGAAATAATATAATAAAGGGAATCGTAGGGGCGGCCCTGTGTGGTCGCCCGTTTTTTATGTGTATTTATCCGTATCATACCGTATGGGCGTATAAAAAATGAGCAAACCGTCACCTCGTGGAGTACCCTGTGTACGCCTTTGGGTTCGGTTTGCTCGTTTAGTGCGTTTTTTTATAGCCCAAAATTACTTAAGTTCTACCTTTGCGCCTACTTCTTCAAGCTTGGTCTTCATAGCTTCTGCTTCGTCCTTAGCAACTGCTTCCTTAAGTGTCTTAGGAGCACCGTCAACTAATTCCTTAGCTTCTTTAAGACCAAGGC
>JAZLIC010000036.1:0-4947 GCA_045617225.1 Clostridia bacterium | reverse complement strand
TGTCTACGCCAAGGACCTCGTAATAATCTCTTTTATCTGCCATTATTTAAATCCACCTTCTGCAATATCCCTTTTCAGGGGATAGGTAAAAATGTCCATAGCTAAAAGACAGATATGTCTTTTAGCGGTCCGGGCATTTTTAACATCCCCTGATTATTCGTCTACTTCTTCAAAATCAGCATCAACAACATTGTCGCCGCCGGCAGCACCGCCGTCTGCCTGTGCGCCGCCCTCTGCCTGTTGTGCCTGTGCAGCCTGTTGTGCTGCTGCATAAAGCTTCTCGGAAACCTCATAGAACTTCTTTGAAACAGCTTCCGTCTGTGCCTTTACGGCTTCAACATCAAACGTTTCGCCCTTTAACATCTCTTTAAGCTTATCAACCTCTGCCTGAATTCCTGCCTTTTCGTCATCGGTAATCTTGTCGCCGATTTCGCCGAGAGTCTTTTCTGTCTGATATACCATCTGGTCGGCAGTATTGCGTACATCAACTTCTTCCTTCTTCTTCTTATCCTCTGCGGCAAACTGCTCTGCTTCCTTGACTGCCTTTTCGATATCCTCGTCGGATAAGTTTGTGCTTGAAGTAATGGTGATTGCCTGCTCTGAGCCTGTGCCCAAATCCTTAGCCTTTACGTTTACGATACCGTTTGCATCAATATCAAATGATACCTCAATCTGCGGCACGCCTCTCGGTGCCGGCGGAATATTTGTAAGACTAAATCTGCCGAGTGTCTTGTTATAAGCCGCCATCTCACGCTCACCTTGGAGTACGTGTACCTCTACACTTGTCTGACTGTCTGCGGCAGTAGAGAAAATCTGACTCTTATTTGTAGGAATGGTTGTATTTCTTTCAATCAACTTTGTGAATACGCCACCCATTGTTTCAATACCGAGTGAAAGCGGTGTAACATCCAAAAGTACCAAGTCATCAACCTCACCTGAGAGTACACCTGCCTGAATTGATGCACCGATTGCAACACATTCATCAGGATTGATACCCTTATGCGGCTCCTGACCGATAAACTTCTGTACCGCCTCCTGTACGGCAGGAATTCTTGAAGAACCGCCGACCAACAATACCTTGTCAATATCACTTGGTGATAAGCCGGCATCTTTGAGTGCGTTTCTTGTAGGCTCCATTGTCTTTTCTACAAGGTCAGCAGTAAGTGAGTCAAACTGTGCTCTTGTAATAGTAACATCAAGATGCTTAGGGCCTGTTGTATCGGCAGTAATAAACGGAAGGTTTACATTGGTTGACATAACGCCTGAAAGCTCAACCTTTGCCTTTTCTGCGGCTTCCTTTAATCTTTGGAGAGCCATCTTATCCTGACGCAAATCAATTCCGTTTTCCTTTTTGAATTCGTCTGCCAGGTAGTTCATAACCTTATCGTCAAAATCGTCACCGCCCAAACGGTTGTTACCGCTTGTTGCAAGAACTTCAAATACGCCGTCACCGATTTCAAGGATTGATACATCGAAGGTACCGCCACCCAAATCGTATACCATAATCTTTTGGTCAACATCCTTTTCAAGTCCGTATGCAAGTGCTGCAGCAGTAGGCTCATTTATGATACGGAGTACTTCAAGACCTGCGATTTTACCTGCGTCCTTTGTAGCCTGACGCTGTGCATCGGAGAAGTATGCAGGCACGGTAATAACAGCCTGACTTACAGTTTCACCGAGATAGCTTTCTGCATCTGCTTTAAGCTTTTGAAGTATCATTGCGGAAATTTCCTGCGGTGAATAGTTCTTATCATCAATAGCAACCTTGTGGTCTGTACCCATCTCACGCTTGATTGAGCTTATTGTTCTGTCAGGGTTTGTAATAGCCTGACGCTTTGCAACCTGACCCACCAAACGCTCACCTGTCTTTGTAAATGCAACTACTGACGGAGTTGTTCTTGCACCCTCCGGATTTGTAATAACAGTAGGCTCGCCGCCCTCTAAAACTGATACGCATGAATTTGTTGTTCCTAAATCAATACCAATAATCTTTCCCATAATAAATTTCTTCCTTTCTATTTATAAATATAAATTTAACAACTTACTTTAACCATTGAATGTCTGATAATCTTATCTTTATAAGAATATCCTTTTTGGAATTCTTCAATAACGGTGTTTTCCTCCGCATCACTCTCCGCAGTCATAACCGCATTATGTTTCTCCGGGTCAAACGGCTCTCCCACCGCTTTAATCGGCTCAACACCTATGTCGGAAAGTGCATCAAAGAACTGTTTTTCAATCATCTTAACGCCTTCTAAGAAAGATGCACTGTCGTCATTTTGCTCACCGGCAGTAATCGCTCTTTCTAAATTGTCTAAAACCGGCAGAAGCTTTTCTACCGCCTCACAAACTCCCATTTTGAAAACATCTTCACGCTCCTTGGCGGTGCGCTTTTTGTAGTTTTCAAACTCGGCGGCGGTACGCATAAGTCTGTCGGTAAGTGCCGCTATCTTCTGCTCCGCAGTTTCTTCGGCTTCCTCCGTCTGTACCTCTGCCTCTGTTTCATCGGCGTCGGTATCTTGAACTTCTTCTGTTACTTCTTCAACTACTTCTTCAACTGCTTCTTCTTTTTTATTCTTGCTCATCTTTATCATCTCCTTTATCCTTGGCAGTGCCTAATGCGTGACCGAAGGATTTATCCAAAATCTCACCCAACTGTTTTGAAAAATACTCCATACCGGATACAACCTTGGCATAATCCATACGGACAGGTCCGATTACACCGACCATACCCACCAAATCATCACGCACCTTGTAGGTAGTAATTACAACGCTGTTGTTTTTAAGCTCCGGAATAACATTCTCGTCACCTATAAACACCTTTACGCTGCCGTCATCATTCATTGTAACGGCTTCTGCAAGCTCACCTATGTGTGACTTGTTATCGAAAAACTCAAAAATTTCTTTAATTTTTTCGATATTTTTATATTCGGGAAAGCGTAATATATTTGTTCCGCCTTCCATAAATACCTCACGATTGTCAAACTCCGTTATCGCTTCGTATACAAGCTCCAACACCGAGGATAAAATTTCAAGGTTTTCGCCCACTGCATTCTTTACCTGCATAATGTTTTCAAGCTTTATCTCCGACCGAGTCATACCGGCAAGGTTTTCGTTTAAAATCGTATTTAACTTATCAATAAACGATTGCGAAACCTCTCCTTTAAGACGCAGGAGCTTGTTTTTGATAACGCCCGCACAATCGGATATGATTACCATAATTGTGGCAGAGTCAACAACCACAACCTTTATACTTTGAATAGCACCGCCCTTTGTATTCGGAAGAATTCCGAAAGTCGGCAAATTCGTAATGCCCGAAAACGCAGACGATGCCGCACGCACAATCTTGTCAAGCTCATTAAACTTGCTTACCATAATACTGCTCAGTATCTCAATTTCATTGGCTGTGAGCTGTGCTTTCTTCATCAATGTGTCAACATAAAATCTAAAACCAAGCTCCGACGGTACACGGCCGGCAGAAGTGTGCGGCTGTGCCAAAAGCCCCATTTCTTCAAGGTCGCCCATCTCATTTCTGATTGTGGCGGCACTTAGTCCGAGCTCCGTCTTCTTCGCAATGCTTCTTGAACCGACAGGCTCCGCATTTTGAATATAATCCTCTACAATAGCTTGAAGTATAAGCTTTTTTCTGTCATCCAAAGGCATATTATCACTCCAAACGCTTTGAATTGTTAGCACTCTATTAAAGAGAGTGCTAAAAGATATTTATATAATAACACCTCGTTTATACAATGTCAATAGTTTTTATGTAATTTTTACTATTAAAAGCACCCCGAAAATCGACAAAATGCACAAAAAAAGATGGCACCTTTCGGAGCCATCTTCTATCTAATCAAATTAGTAAATAATTCTTCTGCCGCCTGCAAAACGACTTGCATAATATGAAGAATCAATGCTTGTATACTTTACAATGTCGCCTGTGTGTGGTGCGTGAATCATCATTCCGTCGCCAACATAAATGCCGACATGTCCAACATAACCGCCGCCCGGACTGCTGTAAAATCCGATTATGTCACCGGGTGCAAGCTCTGCACGCGATACCGGAATACCATTTAACATCTGGTCTGCGGCTACACGATTGATTGAATAGCCAAGTTCACCATATACATACTGTACCAAGCCACTGCAATCGAAACCACCGGGAGTTGTACCGCCGAATACATAAGGAACGCCCAAATACTTAGCTGCAACTTCAACTACTGATGTAGAGCCGCCTGTTGCAAAATCGGGCTTCTGACCCGGGCAAACCTCAACATAATCTGCGGAAACATAACCGATTTCGCCATCGCCGTAAGGGATACATACCCAACCCGGCTCCTGCCAGAATACTTCAACATATGTACCGTAAAATAATTCGCCTTTAACCTCTGCTTCTTCAGATGCGCCATCTCTTACATTTAATGACGTAGCTCTTATAATGCCATAGTACTGACCGAAATCAGTAGGCTCCTCAGTTGCAAAAGCAGGAACTAATATAAAAGCAGATATTGTCATCATAACACAAAGTGCTATGGCAACTCGTCTAATACTCTTTTTAAAATTCAAAATAAAACCTCCAAATTGTTATGCGCTATGTTCCTTCAGTCACTTCCTTCCTGCATAAGATTTTAAATAAAATTTACTTCTCTCAAATGAAGTATGCGGTAATTATACAATCTTTTTTTAAAATTGTCAAGTTTTCGGAGCGTTTTGACCCCCGAAACACACTCTTTTTGCATTTTTTCTTCGCCCAAACATAGCTATTTTACAGGCTTTGCCGATTTTTTTAACATTTTGTGAACATTTTTCCCACAAGCTAAAATCACAATAAAATTTCTGTTAAAAAAGTTTTTAAAAAAGACTTGGCAATTTCTTAAATCTGTGATATTATATAAGTTGAAATTTTTTCATTGAGGAGTTTTTTAAATGCTTAAAAGTATGACAGGCTTC
>JAZLIC010000035.1:0-15026 GCA_045617225.1 Clostridia bacterium | reverse complement strand
AAGGTAGGAAACGGTTATGTATGGATTACCATTCAGACAAACTTAAATATCGTTGCAGTAGCGTCACTCACAGAAGCCGCCTGCATAATAATCGCAGACGGTTTTGTACCTGACGCAAATGCGGTCGCAAAAGCAAATGCAGAGGACATAACAATTCTCACCACAGAAAAGAGTGCCTATCAGGTAGCAAAAGCACTTGCGGCACTCGGTATATGAGGCTTTACTACGACCTTCATATACACTCGGCGCTTTCCCCTTGCGGCGACAATGATATGACACCAAATAACATTGTAAATATGGCTCTTTTAAAGGGGCTTGATGTTATTGCTGTCACCGACCACAACGCCTGCGGAAATGTTAGGGCGGTGCAAAAGGTCGCAGGGAATAACCTTCTTGTTATCCCGGGTATGGAGGTCGAATCCGAAGAAGAAGTACATATCCTCTGCCTTTTTCCTACTGTTGAAAAGGCGGAACAAATGGAAAAAATTATCCGCAAGAACAGTGTTCCTGTTAAAAATAAGCCCGAAATCTTCGGCAACCAATACTATATGGATGCAGATGATAACATAATCGGTGAGGAGGAAAACCTGCTTGTCACCGCTACCGGACTTAGTATATACGATGTAGTAAAATATACTAACGAATCAGGCGGCGTTGCAATCCCTGCACATATCGACAGAAGCAGTTACAGCGTACTTTCAAATTTAGGCTTTCTGCCGCCGGATTTAGAGGTAGGCGCTCTTGAAATCACCGAAAAAAATTTAGAGAGTATGGCAGGAGATTATTCCGATTATTTTATTATTACAGACTCAGATGCCCATTATTTGGGTGACATCTCAGAAAAAGCACATTTTTTTGACATTTTGAACAAAAGTGTCGAAGAAATTTTATTAAAATTTGCAAGCCAACATATTAAATAACAATAGCATTTTTTAATGATAAATGTTATAATATATGTTGGCTTTAATTAGGCTGAAAAACAATTAACGGCTCTTGCCGAATCTATTATATTAGGAGGTTATTTACGGATGAGTGAAAACACCTGTACCTTTAAGGGTACAAAAGAACAAGAAGAACAGTTACGTGCCGTAATTGCAAACCACAAAGGCGAAAAGGATGCAACAATCCCAGTTCTTCATGAGGCACAGGAAAACTACGGATAAATGACGATTGAAGTACAGGAAATTATTTCTGAGGGTTTGGATGTCCCTCTCGCAGAGATTTATGGCATTGTTACATTCTACACGCAGTTCTCTCTTAACCCAAAGGGCAAATATCAGATTTCTGTTTGCTTGGGTACTGCTTGCTATGTTAAGGGCAGCGGCGACATTTTAGAGAAGATTAAAAACATTCTCGGCATCGAAGTAGGCGAATGCACAGCTGACGGAAAATTCTCCATTGACGCTACACGTTGTATCGGTGCTTGCGGTCTTGCTCCTGTTCTTACTGTAAATGATGATGTATACGGTCGTTTGACTGTTGACGACGTAGAAGGCATCTTGGCAAAGTATCAGGACTAACGCTATGACAGAACTTTCCTTACACATTCTTGATATTATGCAAAACTCAATTGTGGCAGGTGCAAGCCTTGTTCGTCTTGATTTGGTAGAGAATACAAAAGAAGATTATTTGGAGTTTTGTATATCCGATAACGGAAAGGGTATGAGTCCTGAATTTTTAGCAGCTGTTACCGACCCGTTTACAACAAGCCGCACAACCAGAAAGGTTGGACTCGGCATTCCGCTTTTAAAGGCGGCAACAGAGGCAACGGGAGGATATACAGACATTACTTCCGTCTTGGGAGAAGGCACTTCCATTACTGCAAGATTCGGTTACAGTCACATTGACAGGCAACCGCTTGGAGATATGGCGGAAACAATGCTCGGACTTTTAACGTCCTATGAAACAACAGACTTCCTTTATCACCATCAAAAAGATGATAGCGAGTACACCTTGGACACTCGTGAAATAAGGGGGATTTTAGGCGACGTTTCTTTTAAGGAACCTGATGTCACACTTTGGCTTTCGGAATTCTTAAAAGAAAACGAAGCGGAGCTTTATTAAAAGCGTAAAACAAATTTAGAGAGGAGATAAACCTATGAAGAGTTTAGCTGATTTGGAAGCAATAAGAAACAAAACTTTAAGCAAAGTTAATATGCGTACAGAAAGCGGAAGCACTCGTGTTGTTGTAGGTATGGCTACTTGCGGTATTGCCGCAGGCGCACGCCCTGTAATGAATGCTTTTGTTGAAGAAATCGCAAAGCGCAAGTTAGACGGCGTTACCGTTACACAGACAGGTTGTATCGGCATGTGCCGCTTAGAGCCTATCGTTGAGATTTTCTCACCTGATGGCGAAAAAGTTACTTATATTAAGATGACTGCCGAAAAGGCTGCAAAGGTTGTTGCAGAACACATTGTTAACGGCAGACCTGTTATGGAATATACTGTCGGTGCAGTAGAGAAATAGCACCTATCAAATACACTTGAAAGGAATGATAAAAATGGATATTGCCAGAGGACATATCTTAGTCTGCGGCGGTACCGGCTGTACATCTTCACACAGTGAAGAAATTATAGCCGAGATGGAAAAGCAGTTAGCCGAAAACGGACTTGAAAATGAGTTCAAGGTTGTAAAGACAGGTTGCTTTGGTCTTTGTGCTTTGGGCCCTGTTATGATTGTCTACCCTGAAGGTGCTTTTTACAGCCGTGTTCAGGTAGAAGACGTAAAAGAAATCGTAGAAGAACATTTACTTAAAGGTCGTATCGTAAAGCGTCTCCTTTATGATGAAACAGTATCGGACGATACTAATGTTAAGAGCCTTAACGAAGTTAACTTCTACAAAAAGCAGTTGCGTATTGCACTTCGCAACTGTGGTGTAATTAACCCTGAAAATATTGACGAATATATCGCATTTGACGGTTACAAGGCTTTGGGTAAAGTTTTAACCGAGATGAAGCCTCAGGAAGTTATTGATGTAATCAAAGACTCCGGACTTCGCGGTCGTGGTGGCGGTGGCTTCCCGACAGGTCTTAAATGGCAGTTTACCGCAAATTCGGAAGGCGAACAGAAATATGTTTGCTGTAACGCCGACGAAGGCGACCCGGGTGCATTTATGGACAGAAGTGTCTTGGAGGGTGACCCACACAGCGTTATCGAAGCTATGGCTATTGCCGGCTATGCAGTAGGTGCAAATCAAGGTTATATATATATCCGTGCCGAGTATCCTATCGCAGTAAAGCGTCTTAGAATTGCTATTGAGCAGGCTAAGGAATACGGACTTTTGGGCAAGAACATCTTTGATACAGGCTTTGACTTTGATTTAGACTTGCGTTTAGGTGCAGGTGCATTCGTTTGCGGTGAGGAAACTGCACTTCTTACTTCTATTGAGGGTAAGAGAGGCGAGCCGAGAAACCGTCCTCCGTTCCCTGCGGTTAAGGGACTTTGGGCTTGTCCTACACTTCTTAACAATGTAGAAACTTATGCAAACATCTGTCAGATTATCTTAAACGGTTCAGAATGGTTTAAGGGAATCGGTACAGAAAAGAGCAAGGGTACAAAGGTATTTGCTCTCGGTGGTAAGATTAACAACACAGGATTGGTTGAAATCCCGATGGGTACAACTCTCCGTGAAATCGTTGAGGATATCGGCGGAGGTATTCCGAACGGCAAGAAATTTAAGGCTGCACAGACAGGCGGTCCTTCCGGCGGATGTATCCCTGCATCACTCATTGATACACCGATTGACTATGACTCACTTATGGAGATTGGCTCTATGATGGGTTCCGGCGGTTTGATTGTTATGGACGAGGACAACTGTATGGTAGATATCGCTAAGTTCTTCCTTGAATTCACAGTTGATGAGTCCTGCGGTAAGTGTACACCTTGTCGTATCGGTACAAAGCGTTTGCTTGAAATTTTGACAAAGATTACTGAAGGTAAGGGTACTATGGAAGATCTTGACCGTCTTGAAGAATTGGCAGAAAGCATTAAGGCAGGTTCACTTTGCGGTCTTGGACAGACAGCACCTAACCCTGTTCTATCTACACTCAGGTACTTTAAGGATGAGTATATTGCACACGTTCGTGATAAGGTTTGTCCTGCCGGCGTATGTAAGGCACTTACTCAGATAAAGATTGACGCAAGCCTTTGTAAAGGTTGCGGTCTTTGTAAAAAGCAATGTCCTGTCGGCGCTATTTCAGGCGAAGTAAAGAGTCCGCACTCTATTGATCCTAACAAGTGTATCAAGTGCGGTGCTTGTATTGAGAAGTGTCCGTTTAAGGCAATTAAGAAATAAGGATAGGGGGAGATAGAAATGGAAAATGTAACAATTAAAATTAACGGTCAGGAAATGAGCGTGCCTAACAATTATACCGTTCTTCAAGCAGCTACCGAAGCCGGTATCAATATTCCGACTCTCTGCTATCTGAAGGATATAAGCGCAACAGGCTCCTGCAGAATGTGCGTAGTTGAAGTAAAAGGCGCACGCAACTTGCAAACCGCTTGTGTTTACCCGGTTTCCGAGGGTTTGGAGGTATTCACCAACACACCTAAGGTTCGTAAATCAAGAAAGGTAACACTTGAATTGCTTTTATCTAACCATGACAGAAAGTGCTTAACATGTGTTAGAAACCAGAACTGTGAGCTTCAGACTCTTGCCGAAGAATTGGGCGTTAGAGATATTGAATTTGAAGGCGTACGCAATGAACATAAGATTGATGACCTTTCGCCGTCAATCGTTAGAGATAATAACAAGTGCGTACTTTGCCGTCGTTGTATAAATGTATGTAAAGAGGTACAGACTGTTGGCGTAATTGACGCTACCGAAAGAGGTTTTAAGACAACAATCGCTTCACCGTTTAACAAGTCACTTGCAGAAGTTCCTTGTGTAAACTGCGGTCAGTGTATCGCAGCTTGTCCTGTTGGCGCTCTGCACGAAAAGGACAGCACCGACTTGGTTTGGGACGCAATCGCAGACCCCGACAAGTATGTTATTGTACAGACTGCTCCTGCAGTTCGTGCCGCACTCGGTGAGGAGTTCGGTTATCCTATCGGAACACCTGTTACCGGCAAGATGGCCGCTGCTCTCAAGCGTATGGGATTTGATAAGACATTCGATACAGATACAGCTGCCGACCTTACCATTATGGAAGAAGGCACAGAGCTTATCAACCGTATCAAGAACGGCGGAAAGCTTCCTCTTATCACTTCATGCAGCCCGGGTTGGATTAAGTTCTGTGAACATAACTTCCCTGACTTCTTAGACAACTTATCAAGCTGTAAGTCACCGCATCAGATGTTTGGTGCAGTACTTAAATCTTACTACGCAGAAAAGAATGGCATTGACCCTAAAAAGATTGTTAATGTTTCTGTTATGCCTTGTGTTGCAAAGAAGTTTGAATGCGGACGTGAGGAGATGGAGGCTTACGGCAACCGTGATGTTGATATCGTTATCTCTACAAGAGAGCTTGCAAGAATGATTAAGCAGGCAGGCATTAACTTTAATGAACTTCCTGACGAATTATTCGACAATCCGTTTGAAGAAGCCAGCGGTGCCGGCGTTATCTTCGGTGCAACAGGCGGTGTTATGGAAGCTGCACTTCGTACAGTTGCAGAAGTCCTTGACGGAAAGCCGCTTGACAATATTGACTTCGAGGCAGTAAGAGGCACAGAGGGCATCAAGGAAGCTACCGTTAATGTTGGCGGTATGGATGTTCGTGTTGCAATCGCACACGGCCTCGGCAATGCAAGAAAGTTGCTCAACAGTATCCGTGAAGGCAAAGCTAATTACGAGTTCATCGAGATTATGGCTTGCCCGGGTGGTTGCGTAACGGGAGGCGGTCAGCCAATCGTAAATGCAAGAACTCAGATGAAGATTAACCTCAAAGCTGAGCGTGCAAAGGCACTGTACAGCGAAGATGCAAACAGCAAAATCCGTAAGAGCCACGAGAACCCTGATATTCAGCTTTTATACAAAGACTTCTTTGGCGAGCCGGGTTCACATAAGGCACATGAGCTTTTGCATACACACTATCACGAAAGACCTAAGTTCTAACTTAGTCATAAAAAGGTCGGTGGATTTTCCACCGACCTTTTTTGTGTCGATATGGACGACCATTTGCGAAAAACAAATTTTTCATTGCAATCTTACGCATCGTAGGGGCGGCCCTGTGTGGTCGCCCGTTTCCGAAAAACAAATTTTTACATTGCCGACCGGGAGCGGCAGGTCGGAACCGGGCTTGGGCAATGAATTTAAAAAAATTTGTTTTTCGGATTATTGTGCAAGATTTATGTCCGTCTTTGAGAGAGCGGTAGGGGCAAGCCCCTGCCCTACTATATAGGGCAAGGAATATGCCCATAAACATTACATCATCTTATATACTATCAGTGTTGAGAGAATTATTCCTGTCAGGTCGGCAAGATATGCGGCGCACACGGTATGACGGACTTTTTTTATTCCTACTGCGCCAAAGTATACTGCCACGGTATAGAACGTAGTTTCAGTCGAACCCATCATTACAGAGGCAATTTTTCCTTGAATGGAGTCCGGCCCGTATGTTTTAAAAATATCCGTCACAACGGCGGTTGACGCACTGCCCGAAATCGGACGCAAAAGCGCAAGAGGCAGAACACCGTCAGGCATTTTAATCAATTTTGTCACGGGCGACAAAAGCCTTGTCAGAAGTTCAAGAGCGCCGCTTGCTCTGAACATACTTATCGCCACCATAAGTCCTATAAGCGGCGGCAGAATTCTAATCAGACTTTTGCCTCCCTCTCTTGCGCCCTCTGCAAAGCAATCGTACACATCTACCTTACGTACCATTCCAAATAAAATAATTCCGCCAATCATAATCGGCACCGCAAGCACAGAAATGCTCCTCACAATCTATCTTTCCTCTCAAAGATTTTTGCCGCAGTTATTCCCACTGTAAGAGCGGCTATACTTACAAGCCATATAGGCAGAATGACAGATGTTGGCTCAGCAGAGCCATACGCCTGCCTCAGCGAAATTATTGTAGTGGGAATAAGTTGGATTGATGCGGTGTTTAAAACCACAAACATACACATAGCATCGGAAGCGGTAGACGAATACTTGTTTATCGTATGAAGCTCCTCCATCGCCTTTATGCCGAGCGGTGTTGCCGCATTTCCCATTCCCAAAAGGTTAGCAGTCACATTCATCACTATACTTCCCATCGCCTTTGAGTCACCTTTTATCTTTGGAAATATAAAAGACGTAATCGGCGTCAAAATTTTTGCCATTATCTTTACCATACCTGCACGAGAGCCTATATGTGCAATTCCTGTCCACAGGCACATTATGCCAAGAAGTGTAATGCACATCTGCACGCCGTCTGCCGCCCCGGAAAGTGCTGCCGCAGAGGTCGCTTCTATTCTGCCCGTAAATGCGGACACCAAAAGGGATATTAAAATCATTCCGCCCCATATATAATTCAGCATTAAACCACCCTCTGCTAAAATATATTTAGGAAAAATCCGTAATATGCAAAAAGAGCGTTGCACAATGGCAACGCTCTTTATAATCAATAAATTATTCGGCAACTTCCTCTGCAACTTCCTCCGCCGTTTCCGCCTCAGCTTTTGCAGCAGTATCAGGTGTGCAAATTACGATGTCAACAGAACGTGTAAGAATGTCTGCATAACTGTACGATACACGTCTTTCGTTAGTAAAGATTTCGCCTTCGGTGTCAAGCTTAACCGTAAAAATACTCGGATAGATACTTTCTATAACGCCCTTTCTTGTAACATACTGCTTCCTGCCTTTCTTGGAAGTCAACTTTACCTTACGGCCAACATTATCGGACAATGTATTTTTAATTTTGGTTAAATCTTTATTCTGGTACAAATCAGACACCTCTTTCTATCTTCTAACATATAGATTATATCATAATGTTACAAGTTTGTAAAGAGAATTTTTTAAAAATTTTACATCAATTTCCCTAAAATCCAAATTGCAATATTAAAGAATATCAATACACTGCACGCATCTAAAATCGTAGACAAAAGCGGTGCCGCCATCAAAGCCGGGTCTAATCTGCACTTCTTCGCAAGCATGGGGAGCGTACAAGCGAGGCACTTTGCAAGCATTACAATTCCTATAATACTGAGTCCGGATATAAGTGCGAGAATAACAGGGTTGTCATTTGGGTACATAATAAATACACGCAAAGTATTTGCTAATGCTAAAATTACACCAACAATAAGTGCAACTGTCGCCTCTTTTGCAAGTACCTTTAAGTAATCCTTCATCTTAATTTCGTCAATCGCCATACCGCGAATAATCATTGTAGCACTCTGGGAACTGCAATTACCACCTGTATCCATCAACATAGGTATAAAGGCAACAAGGAGCGGCATATCAACAAAAGCTTCCTCATACCCTGTAATAATACTTCCCGTAACAGCTGCGGAAATCATAAGGAACAACAGCCAGGCTATACGATTTTTGGCATGCTTCCAAGCAGGCGTTTTAAGATAGGTGTCCTCTATCGGTGTTACCGCCGCCATTTTTTCAAAGTCCTCTGTGTTCTCCTCCTGAATGACATCAATAGCGTCATCGAAGGTTACAATACCAACAAGGCGATTTTCTGCATCAACAACAGGGATTGCCATAAAGCCGTACTTATCAAAGGCGTGGGCAACATGCTCCTGGTCGTCCAATGTATAAACGGAAATCACATTTGTTTCCATTATGCTTTCAATTTTTTGAGAATAATCGGAAAGCAAAAGGTCTTTTACCGTCACCAAACCCAAAAGCTCACGGTTTGCATCGGTAACATAACAGGTATAAATCGTTTCTTTGTCAACACCGGTACGGCGTATTCTTGTGAAGGCTTGTTCAACCGTCATATCCTTTCTGAGGCTTACATACTCCACTGTCATAATACTTCCTGCACTATCCGAGGGATAATGCAAAATCTGGTTGATACTCTTTCGAGTTTCCGCATCGGTATGCTTTAAAATACGCTTTACAACATTTGCAGGCATTTCCTCAATCAAGTCAACGGTATCATCGACAAAAATGTCGTCCAGGACTTCTTTTAGCTCTTGGTCACTGAATGCGTCAATTAAAAGTTCTTGCTCGTCGCCGTCCATTTCCACAAATGTTTCCGCCGCAAGCTCTTTCGGCAAAATTCTGAACAAAAGAGGCAAATCCTCATGCTCTATCGAGCCTAAAAGGATTGCTATATCGGCAGGCTCCATCACGGATAAAAGCTCGCGTATCTCTCTGTACTTCTTATCTTTTACTAATTCAAGTAAGTTCTCAAGAATTTCCTCTCTCTCCATATAAGGAACCTCCCTTCTTATAATGTCATTTTTATATTATAGTACATTTTCTTCAATCTTTCAAGTATAAATTTTATATTATGTCATTACGCCGTGTGGGCGCCCGTTTGCAAAACGCAAAAACCGGCATAAAAAACGGGCGACCAAATTGGTCGCCCTACTTTACATTCTTAACAAATTCGGTAACTTTCGGCATAATCTCGCTTATCGGTAGCTTTTGCGGACACATACTCTCGCACTTTTTGCAGGCTATGCAAGAGGCGGACTTGACCTCCTGCTTGTCATACATCTCTTTTACATGAATATCCCACGCCGTTGCGGTAAGGTTATATATATTCATAAAATCAGGTATGCTTATTCCCTGAGGGCATATTGAGCAATAATTACAACGGGTGCAAAGTACCAGAGCACTGTTATTGAATACATCGCCTGCCTTTTTAAGCATTTCCCTCTGCTCATCATTTAACATTCCTACCTGCGCTTTATCTGCGTATTCAAGGTTGTCTTTGAGCTGCTCAATATTACTCATACCGCTGAGAAGGAGTCCGACCTCCTCCTTATCCCAAAGAAAGTCAAGTCCCCATTCCACAGGAGATTTTAAATCGGACAAAGCGGCTTTAACATTTGGCGTTACATTTGCAAGCTTGCCGCCACGCAGAGGTTCCATAATGATTACATCAAGCCCCTTTGAGTAAGCATATTTAAGTCCCTCAATTCCTGCCTGATGGTTTATATCAGCATAGTTAAACTGTATCTGACAGAATTCCCAAAGGTCAGAGCCGTCAATAATTTCCCTAAAAGCGTCCAAATCATCATGGAATGAGAAGCCTATATGCCTTATCTTGCCGCTTTCCTTTGCCGCCTTCAATTTATCCAAAAGTCCAAACGGTAACACTATATTACGCCAGGTTTTCCTGTCTATTGCGTGGAGAAGATAGAAGTCAATATGGTCGGTGTTTATCCTCCTAAGCTGCTCATTTAAGACATTGTCAAACTCCTCCGGGGTTTTAAAGCCGCCGCAAGGTGATTTGGTAGCTACCTTAACCTTATCACGGTAACCGTCTGCAAGTGCTTTACCTACCACAACCTCGCTTTCACCGTCATGATAAAAGAATGCCGTGTCAATATAGTTTATGCCATTATCAATTCCGTAGCGTATAAGCCTGATTGCCTCAGCCTCATCAATAACGCTTTTGCCGTTTTGCTCGCACGTTGGCATTCGCATTATTCCATAACCCAAAACCGAAACATTCTCGCCTGTATTTCTAAGCTTTTTGTATTGCATTTTCAAATTCCCCCTTAAACTCTTTGTACGCCTCCTCCGGCGTATTTATAGTCATTGCCCTGCTTTCCATAGGGCAGAGTCCGTCACCTGTTCGATTTTTTATTCTCTTGGTGATTAGTTCTGCTTCGTATTGAATATTATACTTTTTCAGCACTTCTTCCGCAGGTATACTCAAAACATCGGCATATATTGCCCTTACACCGCCATATATAAAAAGGAGTGCCGCCGCCTTACCCACAACCTTGTCCGCAACAACCGCACCCATCATACAGTCCGGATTATCGCAGAGGAATTTAAGTATCGGCTTTATCCCTCTCTCTTTTGACATTAAAACCAAAGGCTCATTCACTACAACGCAAGACACACCCTCGCTATGCAGGATTTCTGCCGCAGACATCTTTTTATTCAATTCCCCCACCCCATTTAAAACTCAATTACCTAATAAAATATTAACATAGAATTTAATTTATTTCAAGCAATGTTGTATAAAAAACTTTATGGTGCAAATACTCTATTTATCATCTTTTAAGGAGCATTGTTCATGATAAATAAAGTCGAAATTTGCGGCGTAAATACTTCAAGTCTGCCCGTCTTAAACGAGCAAGAAAAGAAAGAACTGTTTGAAAGAATACAAAAGGGCGATACCGAGGCACGCAGTACCTTTATTTACGGAAATTTACGCCTTGTCCTAAGCATTATTCAACGCTTTAATAACAGGGGCGAAAACGCAGATGACTTATTTCAAATAGGTTGCATAGGACTTATAAAGGCTCTTGACAACTTTGACCCCGGGCATAATGTAAAGTTTTCCACCTACGCCGTACCTATGATTATCGGCGAAATACGCAGATACCTGAGGGATAACAATTCTATCCGTGTCAGTCGTTCTATGCGTGATACTGCCTATAAGGCACTTGCAATAAAGGAGCGTCTGCACACCGCCGAGAACAAGGAGCCGACCATTGAGGAAATTGCAAAAAGACTAAACCTTTCCCCGGAGGAAGTTTCCACCGCTCTTAACGCAATTCTTGACCCTGTATCCCTTCAAGAGCCGGTCTATAATGACGGAGCAGATACCGTCTTTGTGATGGACCAGGTAAAAGACGAAAAGAATATTGACGAATCCTGGCTTGAAAAAATATCTTTAAAAGAGGCAATGAGTCGCTTAGCCGAGCGTGAACAACATATTTTACGGCTTCGCTTTTTTGAAGGGAAAACGCAGATGGAAGTTGCGGACGAAATCGGCATATCACAGGCGCAGGTGTCACGCCTTGAAAAGAATGCTCTAAGTCATATGAGGCGGTTTTTATAAGGGTGCGAAAATAAATGTTCGAAAAACAAATTTTTATGAATACTCCGCCGGGGCCTTGCTTAGACCTGCCGCTCCCGGTCGGCAATGTAAAAATTTGTTTTTCGGATTTTGGCAGGCAAGGTTTATGCCCGTCTTTGAGGAACGGCAGGAGCAAGCCCCTGCCCTACGATATAGGAATTTAATACAAAAAAAACTGACGGCATTTGCTTGCCGTCAGTTTTTTAAAATCTCATTACTGTTCTCTTTTTCTTAAAAATACAGGTACATCAATACCGTCATCATCGCCTATTTTACTGAATATGTTTGATGACGATGCGGAAGTATCAACTGCCGGTGCAGGAGCACTCTGCGGAGCAGGAGCAGCAGCTTCACCGCCGCCCATTGTCTTTAAGAAATCACTGAACGGTGTGTCTGTAATATTCTTCTTGTCATCTTCACCCGGGACTTTACCCTTAAAGCCTGTTGCAATAACGGTAACCACAATTTCATCACCCAAAGACTCATCAATAATTGAACCGAAGATAATGTTTGCATCCGGGTCAGCAGCTGCTTCAACCAACTCAGCCGCAGTCTTAATTTCAAGAATACCAAGGTCAGGACCGCCTGTAACATTCAAGATAACGCCCTTTGCACCTTCGATAGAGGTTTCAAGCAACGGACTATGTATAGCCTTCTTGGTAGCCTCCTCTGCACGGGTTTCACCGCTTGCACGGCCAATGCCCATGTGTGCAAAGCCTGTGTCCTTCATAACGGTTTTAACATCAGCAAAGTCAAGACTAATCAATCCGGGGCGTGAAATCAAGTCGGAAATACCCTGTACGCCCTGACGCAAAATTTCATCTGCCATACGGAAAGACTCTGTAAGAGGAGTACGGTTTTCCGCAATTTCAAGTAATTTATCATTTGGGATAACAACCAAGGTATCAACTGCATTCATCAAATTCTTGATGCCTTCGTCGGAGTTAAGCTTACGCTTTTTACCTTCAAAAGAAAACGGCTTGGTAACAATACCAACTGTCAAAACGTCCATTTCCTTTGCAATCTCTGCAACCACAGGAGCAGCACCACTACCTGTACCGCCGCCCATTCCGGCAGTAACAAATACCATATCTGCGCCCTTAATTGCCTGCGCAATCTCGTCACGGCTTTCTTCGGCAGCCTTCTTTCCCTTTTCAGGGTCTGCGCCTGCACCCAAACCGCGGGTAATCTTCTCTCCTATTTGGATTTTCTGTGATGCATTTGATAATGTTAAATCCTGCTTATCAGTATTTACTGCAATAAACTCCACACACTTAACTTCATCTTCAATCATCCTGTTGACAGCGTTATTACCGCCGCCACCTACACCGACAACCTTTATCTGTGCGGGATTTGTAGCTTCTGTATCAAATTGGAACACGCTATTTCCTCCTAACTTGCTCATAAAATACGCTGATTGCAAAACACGCATTTTATCTCTTATGATATAATTATACCACTAAATCGAATTTTGTAAAGACAAATTTTCATTTTTTTGAAAAAATATTACAACTATGTTACAAAGTCATACTTCCGAAGTCCTCGTCCGGCTCATCTTCCGGCTCGATACCGCTCTCATTATCTATATCTTCTTCATTTTCCTCCTCCGGCTCGGGCGTTGGTTTAAGTGTCAAGCTTCCCGGTGCACGAACATGGAGCTTATCGCCTCTGAAATCCATTACCGCCTTTTCGTACTCCGAAATATCTTTTTTGATTACTGTTGAGGAGAACTTGCTCTTATATTCAAACTCATCAATACCGCCCATATAAAGTTCCAGCCTGTTTTCAATCCAAAGCTTTATATCATCCAAATCGGATATATCAATTTTTGTAACCATGGAAAGTAAATTGGAATTTGAAAGGTCATTAAGAACTCTGATTAACGCATAGGACATATCTTCATTTTTAATTTTCAACTTATGTCCCACTGACGGTTTTTCTACCGTTACGCCGTATATTACAGGCAAGGTGTATATTCTTTTTTCATTTGGTGCTTCGGGAGCAACTTCGCCTTCCTCCGGCAGAGGTGTTTCTTCGGCTTCTGGCGCTTCTTCCTCTCCTTCGGCTTCCGTTGCTTCTTCTTCACCTTCGGTTTCCGTCACTTCTTCCTCGTCTTCGGCTTCTGTTGCTTCTTCCTCGTCCTCGTCATAATCTTCGTCCTCGTCCTCGTCAGGCTTTGGAGTAGCGTTTAGTGCGTCCTCCTCCTCATCTAATGAGGTCGGCAAATCCTTTGTTATACTCTCTACCGCAGAAGGCTCGTCCACTATATCAATTATCTTGCCCGAAAGGTCACACATTACCAGCTTGTCCTCGCAGGAAATATAAGCCGCAACAAGCTTTTCCTGAATTTGTATCTGTATCTTATTCGGGAATTCACGGCTCGCCTTTACCTCGCATATATAAGGGTTGTCCAAAAGTCGTTTTTCCGCTTTGGAAAGGTTAACGGAGAAAATGTTTTTCCCTGTCTTTATGCCCGCATCACTTAAAAGTTCCTCGTTGCTTAGTTGAACATTACCCACAAAGTATATCTCGCTTACTTTAAATATCGGCGCGGTAAACAAAACTATTACAATGCCTATGCACGCAATGAGAAAGAGAAAAATCCACAGGCTTCTTTTTCTCCTTCTTTGCATTGCATCCATGCGTGATTTTCTTAATTCAATTTCTCTGTCTTCCATAATCTCAACACCTGTCCATATAAATATTTCCGCCTAATGCTTTTATATTCTTATCAAAGCTCTCATAGCCGCGCATAATATAATCCGCACCATAGATAATCGTTTTTCCCTCTGCCGCCAAAGCGCCTACGGTAAGTGCCGCACCGCCACGCAAATCGCAAGCCGCAACCTCTGCACCGCAGAGCTTTTCCTTTCCCCTTACAACGGCAGTGCGTCCGTCAAGGGTTATATCTGCACCCATTTTAATAAGCTCGCCTGCGTGCTTATATCGGCTCTCGAACATTGTTTCCGAAAAAACAGTTGTATCCTTTGCAAGGCACATAGTTGCCATCAACTGTGCCTGAACGTCGGTAGGAAACCCCGGATACGGCAACGTCTTAATCATTCCCAAACCGTTTGGCTTAGTTCTCATTCTAACCCATATTC
>JAZLIC010000034.1:0-3463 GCA_045617225.1 Clostridia bacterium | reverse complement strand
CCGCCTTCTTTAACATATTCGATGTCATAGATACTGCAATCATTTGCCGATGCAATAGGCAAAGCAATATCAAATGCAATCTGCTCTGTTTTAGAATACGCCATATACGCCCCTCCTTATCAAATCAAAAGAGTGAGGTTTCCCTCACTCTCCTGTCCAATATTCATTTTCCTTCTATAATATAGCACAAAAGCTATACTTTGTCAAGCTTTTTTAAGCCTCTTCCTCCGGTTTTTCTTTTGAAAGCTTCGCAAGCTCTGCCTGGAAGGTTTCTATATCTGTAAAGTGCTTATAAACAGAGGCAAAACGCACATACGAAACATCATCAATCTTTCTGAGTTTATCCATTACCATCTCGCCGATTTTCTGTGATGATACCTCTCTTGCAAGGGAATTATAGATTTCAGCCTCAATCTCGTCAAGCATATTGTCTATCGTTTCAATAGATACAGGTCTGTTGGCGCAAGAGTTCATAATACCGCGCTGCAACTTTTCTCTGTCAAAGCTCTGTCTTGACTTATCCTTTTTGATTACAACAATGGGTACGCTTTCTATCTTCTCGTAGGTAGTAAACCTTTTGCCGCATTTTAAACATTCCCTTCTGCGGCGAATAGCGGTACCGTCCTCAGCAGAGCGTGAATCCACGACCTTACTGTCAATGTGTCCGCAATATAAACAGCGCATATTCCTTCCCCCTTTATGCATAAATTATACCCTATTTTTAAAAGCTATGTCAACGAAAGAGATATTTTGTAGCGAAAACTTAACACTTGTGTTACATTAGTATTCAGTCGTAAAAGTGCTTGTCGGAAGTCCGCTGTCGTCGGTAAGATTTGGCATTTCGGGATATGCTCCCCAAGCGTATCTTACATACTTAGGCTCTTTTATATCGTCGTTCCAAACCACTACTTTATCATCATCTATTATCGCCTTTGCAGGCATAAACGCCATATCACTTCCCGCAATCCAAAACTCCTGAAGCTCATTCTTATTCTTCTTTTGTGCGGAAATATAAGCCATAGTCTGTGAGTCTGCATACTGCTCAACAGGCATAATTTTCAGGCTTCCCGTATGCGTAAACGATACCTCGATTGTATTCTCTACAATTTCCGCACTTTCATACATAGGTCCTGATTTAATACACTTATCGCCGTATACATCGTGACCTGCAAAACGCAAAAATCTGTTTGCGGCTTCCTCTTTGCCCATTGGGTGTATGTCACGGCGTGTGCTTCCCGTTTGGTTTGAGTAACTTCCAAAGGCGTCCAAAAGGCAAATCATACCTGTATTTTTAGTATTCTTTACCTTTTGAAGGGCAAGTCTTTGTCCTTCTCTGATTTCGGTTTCGTCTATATAATATCTCGTCACTTGTGCCCAATAAAAAGGTATTTCCTCTCCCCAAACACTTCTGTAAGTGTCTATAAGTCCTGCCAAAGCGTCACTGTACGTTTTAGCAGTAAGGTGCGTTCTGTACTCGTCCGCCTCGCCTTGATACATAAGTATACCCTTTATTTTAAGGCGTTCAAAAGGTGCTATTCTGTTATTATAAAGTCTGCCGTTTTTAGCGGTAAAACTGCCGTAGCTTCTGCCTGACGGAATCCACCAATCAATTTCGGTATCGCCGACCGCCACATTTAAAATTCCTACGGGACGATTGTATTTGTTATAGACTCCCTTTGAAAAGTAATACGCTATTGCAGAGCAATAATTAGCGTGGTCTACATCCATCGGCGACCAAAAATTCTCCCAGTGGTCAAGAGGAACATTCTCTGTTCTTCCGCCGCTTCCTTTTTTGCCTTCGTTAAGCAAGCTCAAAACTCTGATATTCGGATATGAAGCATTCTTCTTGCCCTCTTTGCCGGATAACTCTTTCTCGGTGTCCTCGCCCATCAGCATATAATATTCCATATTGGATTGCCCCATAAAGAGCCACACATCGCCGAAGGTTATATTCTTATACTTCTTCTCATCTTTTCCGCAGGTTACCGTCATTGTATAATTTCCGCCGACATCAAAGGCAGGCAAGGTCACCGACCAACCCTCGGGCGAAGAAACGACGGTTTCCGCTTCCGCGGTGATATTGTTTTTCTTTTCATCCTTAAACGCTATTTTTACTCTGCTTCCGCAAGGGGCATCGCCCCAAATCTCAAACGCAGTATCTGCTTGAAGGAGCATATTATCGCTGAAAATATTCGGCATAGAAAATTCCTTTGATGCGTCCTTGTGGTCATAAAACAATGTATTTTCGGTAGCCGGCTCTAACTTTTCGTTTAGGATTATCACCCTTAAAACTTCGCCAAGTTCAAGAGGCGTACTGTATGATATTACCGTATCTTCGCCCGGCTTAAAATCTAAGTTTTGGGTTTCAAAGGTAGTAAGCACTTTGCCCTCATTATACTTTGCAAAAAGTACCGTACCTTTGAAATCACGCACTGCATCAAAGGCGGTACAGGTTATATTCGTCCTTCCTGTTTCAATATCCGATTTTATACCCTCGTCACATATCCATTCCACTTCACCAAAGCTTGCGCCTGCCGGAATTTCAATTCTGAAATAGCGATAAAATCCATATCCGCAAAACGCTACGGTATGCCACTTAGGCTTTAAAGCACCGTCCTGGTCTGCCTCTATGCGCGATACTTCCAAAAACTCCTTATTATCGACTGATACCAAAAACCTTGCACCTATACATTCTACATTATCCTCCGTCGCCTTAGGGAGAAAGCGCAGTGCGGTAAGTGCTTTAAGCTCACCTGCATCAATAGTTACGGTTGTACTTCGCACGGCGGTAAGTGCGGTATCCTCCTTCTTGTCATAGAGGGCATTGGCAGCCGCTACGGAAGTTCCGTCGAAGAATATTCTGCACCTTCCGTCATTTTTTGACAAGATTATTTGATTAGAATAAACCTTAATATCAGGTATTTTAACTGCATCTTCGGCATATGCAAATTCTACGGCAAAAAAGACTGTCATCAATACAGTCGCTATAAATATTAAGCTTTTTGCTCCGTAATTTCGCATTTTTGCACCTCCGAATTCTCTATATTTCTCTATATAATATACACCCTTTAAACAAAAATGTCAATGCGACATAATTTGCAATAATTCCGCTTGACAAAAGACAGTTTTTAAATTATAATACACAAAAAGGGAGTAGCAGGCGAATTTTCGTTTCTTGAGCGTCATATCCGGTATTTAGCCCGTTTAAGAATTAAATTGCGAGACTTTTATCGTAACGATAAAAGTCTCGTTTTTTGTTAAAGCCACTGCTCTAAATACATAGGAGGAGATATTTTGTCAGAATTATTTTCAAATGTACTGTGCATTACCTGGCAACAACTTGTAATGTGGGCAATCGGTGGACTTCTTATCTATCTTGCAATTAAAAAGGATATGGAGCCGACACTTTTGTTACCTATGGGTTTTGGTGCGATTTTGGTAAATCTTCCGTTTTCCGGTGCTG